>JAGADM010000092.1 GCA_017613595.1 Lachnospiraceae bacterium
CGAATCCGTTCTGACCGTTTCCTACTCGCCCGGCAAGGAAATGACCGCATCCGAAATCTATGCGGCAAATGTGAATTCCACCGTCGGAATCACGACATCGATTAACACGAACTACTTCGGGTATAAGACAACCGCAGCGGCTTCGGGTTCCGGGTTCATTCTTACGGAGGACGGTTACATCGCAACGAACTATCATGTAATCGAAGACGCTTCGGATATTAAAGTCACCTTATATGATGACACTTCTTATAAAGCAGAGCTAGTCGGTTACGACGAAAGCAACGATCTCGCGGTACTGAAGATCGATGCGGACAATTTACAGCCTGTTACTCTCGGGAGTTCCGATCAGCTGCGCGTCGGTGACAGCGTGATTGCAATCGGCAATCCTCTCGGAGAGTTAACCTTCTCTCTCACCCACGGTGCTGTCAGCGCGCTGAACCGGACCATTACGGTCAACAACCTTTCAATGACCTTAATTCAGACTGACTGCGCAATTAACTCCGGAAACTCCGGCGGCGCGCTGTTCAACACTTACGGTGAAGTAGTGGGAATCGTAAACGCGAAATATTCAAGCAGCGGAAGTACGACGACCGCATCCATCGACAACATCGGATTTGCCATTCCGATTGACAGCGTGATTGATCTTCTGAAGAGCATTATCGAGAAGGGTTATGTTGAGAAGCCGTATATCGGCGTTACCGTATATGACCTGGACGGCGGATACGAAGCTTTCGGCCTCGCAGGGGCGGTTGTTTCGTCCGTGGAAGAGGGAAGTCCCGCTGAGAAGGCCGGTCTTCAGGCCAATGACGTCATCACGAAGGTGAACGGAACCGATATCAAGAGCGTTACCGAACTGAAGAATATGCTTGCAAAAGGCAGCGAGGGCGACAAGGTTACGCTTACGATCTACCGCCAGGGAAAGACAATGGAAGTGGAAGTAACGATTGCCATACGGCGCCAGTCCGCAGTATCGGACAGTGAGACGCAGCAGAATTCCGGAAATCCGTTCAATCAAGGCGGTTCCTGGGAGCAGAATAATCCTTTCGGCGGAAACGGCTCCGGAAACCCGTTCGGCGGAAACGGTTCTGACAATCCGTTCGGAGGCAGCGGCTCCGAAAACCCGTTCGGCCGGGACGGATTCTTCGGCAAGTGACAGAAATGGGGTAATGTTTGTGACTTATGAGGATTTTTACGGAGATGTTCTGCCGGAACTCCGGCAGACAGAGAAGATATTGCTGGAACTGATTGAGAAGTACTGCGGAGCCTTCGGAAGGAGCGAACTGAAACCGGTAGTTTACTTCTGTTCCCGGATAAAGGCTCCGGAGAGTGTACTTCGAAAATGCAGAATTCAGGGATTTGAGGAGAGCCTTGACGGGGCACTCGCCAATCTTTACGACCTGGTGGGAATCCGTGTTGTCTGCGCATTCAATTCGGATGTGTATCATCTGGCGGAATGGCTGCGGCAGCAGCCGGAGATCCGGATTGACAGGGAGAAGGATTATTACGATAATCCGAAACCGAACGGGTACCGGAGCTTCCACATTCAGCTGAAGGTCCCCGGGACGGGAATGCCCGCGGAGATACAGCTTCGGACGATTGCGACGGATTTCTGGGCAACGCTTGAACATCAGCTGAAATATAAAAAGGAGATTTCCGATGAAAACATGATCCGCGGCGAACTGAAACGGTGTGCCGATGAAATCGCTTCGGTTGACATATCCATGCAGACAATCCGTGAGATTATCGCGGAAACCATTCCCGAAGGCGGAATCAGATGTCTTTCACATTCTTATTGAAGAGAAGCATCAGCGCCGAAACGGTAAAGCCGACGGTGCATACGAAAAGCAGCGGCGTGCAGCCCAGGTACTGAAGAACGATACCTGCCAATATGGAAGAGAACGGAATCAGACCCTGCGAGATAATGCTGACAATGCTGGTAACCTTACTCAGCTTGTCACGCTCCACAATCCGCATGAATGCGGTGTTAATCGGAATATTTACGCAGGCAATCAGGAATCCGATAATCAGGCAGCCCCCGCAGAAAAGGAGGAGAAAAGTATTTAAAGAGGAACCTCTGTCTACGCTGAAATGATAGCTGACAGTTAAACCAATCATGATGAAAGCGGTTGCAAGAATGCGAAGAGCGATCTTGCGGCCGCATTTTTCTTCCTGCGGCTTCGCGCTCATGAGAACGGACCCGACCAGAGAACTGATTCCGAGCAGAACGCTGAAGACGGACGACCAGAGCTCAGGCGTCAGCAGGTTATCGAACAGGTAATCCGGCGCGCCGGCAACGTCGGATTTGATGAAAAACGGAATAAAGTTGCTTGCAATCGGCGAAAGGAAGAAATTGATGAACAGAATGGCAACCATCAGGGCGATAATGGCTTTCTGCGTCTTCAGGTACGAAAGACCTTCACCCATGTCGGAAAACGCGGTGCGCAGTGTGAGCCGGCCTTCTTTCGCCTCATGTTCATAGCGGATGAACATTTCCGAAACACCCGAAAGGATGTAGCAGGAACCGACGAGCAGAAAGAGAAGCTGGATCGGAAGAGCCGCGTACAGAATACCGGCGAGAACGACACCGAAAACGGTCTGCAGAGCGCTTTTAATCGAGAAATACGCATTGGCCTGCTGCAGCTGGTTCTCTTCGACGATATGCGGAAACAGTGCACCGGAGGCCGGCGAGAAAATTCCGCTTACGGCGTTTCCGAGTATTCCGATGATGAAGAGAATCGGAATATGAGCACCGTGAGAAGGGAAAAGGAGCATCAGGACGATAGCGAAAAGGATCAGACCGCCTTTGACGTAGTCGCAGAGGAACATGATCTTCGCCTTGTTGAAACGGTCGCCGAGCACGCCGCCAACCGGTGTAAACAGAAGGAGCATGATGCCGCAGACGGCCAGGTAAAGCCCCTGCAGAAAAGCGTTGTTATTACTGATCTCAAGGATATAAAAGCTGACGGCGAAACTGTAGAGAAGCGCGCCGAGCTCCGACACGAGCGCGCCGAAGAAGGTCAGCCGGAAGTTGCGGATTTTAAATACATTGGTTGTCTTGGGTGTTTCATTCATCTTTCTTAACCTCGTTCCAGAGTTCTGACAGGGTACGGTCATCCAGATAGCGGATTATTGTCTCTATGCTTTCGTAAGCGGTAGCGCCGAGAAGGTCGTGGGCATTGTATTCTTGCGGCAGCGTAACGAAACGGAGAGTATTCATTCCGTAATCCGGGCTGGCATCGAAGCGGTCCGCGGTGGCTTTCGCCGCCCGCAGGCTTTGCTTTGCGGCTTCCGCAAGACCGGAATGAAGCTCGGTACAGGCATGAAGCGTCAGCATTTCCGCGAAAAGCTTATCTGTATAATCCGGCAGGTCGCCTTCTTTCAGACCGCGCATCAGTGCTATACCGACTTCAATCAGCTCATTTGCCGCCTTCGCCTGATTCCGTGAGAGGAACAGGTAGACAAAGCCGCCGATAGCCGTCAGGAAGGTGTTCGAACCCCGGATGAGGGCCTCGGTAAGGAAAGGTTCCGCCTCATCCGGGCGATGCAGCAGGAGGGACAGCGTAACACCGATGGAATCGCTGTGTACCCCGTCCGCGTTATGCGCCTTAAGGATTTCCATGCCCTTTTCCGGTTCCCCCATGGCATAGTAGGCGACCGCCATATCTCCGTACAGCGTCTGCTCACTGATATGGGGGTCCGTGTTCTGGTCAATCAGAAGGCGTGCCTGCTCGAGAAGCTGCAAAGCCCGCTGTGCATAGGATATATCATGATTCTCCGCCCCGAAAACAAGAAAGACATTTGCGCCTGTGTATACGGCATCGAAAGAGTTCGGATATTTCCGCAGCAGTTTCTCCGCCTCTGTCAGCGCCTCCGGATTCATACTTCTGCAATACTCGCTGATCCGTTTGATCACGGAAGCAATATGGTTATCCCTGACTTTATAGCCGATCAGGACGTCAACGGACGTATCGAAGAAATCCGCCATGTCCATAAGCATCGGAAGCTCTGGGATGGACAGTCCTGATTCCCATTTATATACGGCACCGGTTGTGACGCCGAGTACTTCGGCAAGCTGCTCCTGTGTCATTTTCCGTTCTTTTCGTAAGTTTCGAATGTTCTCCGCGAGTTTCAGATCCATGGTATGCCTCCCTCATGTCTTTTCTACATCATACATGATGAAAACGGAAAATGGAAGACACTATCAATACCAATAGAATATTATTTTTTCTACTGACAGTATGAAAATGTTGTCGGGAATGAGCTCCGGGCATACAAAAACCGCCTGAACCGGAGACGGTACAAGCGGAAATTAAAAACATATCAGATTATTCGGCGATTCCTTTACGTCATCATTCGGGCAGTTTCTTCAGGTCCTTCCGGTAGATACGGATCAGGAAGAATACGCACATCGATGCGGAAGCAATCTCGGCGATCGGATAGCTGAGCCATACAAGATCGATGTTTTTAAGAACAAGGCCCATAAACAGTGCCACCGGAAGCAGGATCACCAGCTGACGGCAGATCGACACGATCATGCTGTACAGACCGTTTCCGAGTGCCTGGAATACGGAGATTGTGATAATGGAGAACGCCGCGACAATGAAATGAAGACTGATAAGCCGCAGGCACGGAACGCCGTAGCGCGTAAGGTCATCGAGATTCTCGGGCTTACAGAACATCGAAAGAAGCGGACGCGGTAATACAAGGAATACGACCATACCGGCAGCCATAATGCTTCCCGCGATCAGATAACTCAGTTTCATCGTATCGAAGATACGCTTCTTATGGCGCGCTCCGTAGTTGTACGCAATGATCGGTACCATGCCGTTGTTCAGACCGAACACGGGCATGAAGATGAAGCTCTGCAGCTTAAAGTAAATACCGAATGCGTTGACCGCAACCTGCGAGAAGCCGTTCAGCAGCTTGTTCAGCGTAAAGGTGACAACCGAGGAGATTGCCTGCATGATAATGCTCGGGAAACCGACACGGTAGATGGTCTTTACAACCGTTCCGTCGACACGGAAGCCCTTAAAGGAAAGGCTGATCTCACGGTTCTTCTTCACATTCAGGACAAATGCCATCGTCATCGCGATCCACTGTCCGATAACCGTCGCAATCGCGGCACCCTTTGCACCCATCGCGGGCAGTCCGCATTTGCCGAATACGAAGATATAGTCGAGAATGATATTGATGATCGCTCCGGTCGTCTGTGTAATCATTGCGTAAAAGGTCTTGCCGGTGGACTGCAGAAGCCGTTCAAGCGTTACCTGCATGTAGATACCGAGGCTGAACATCGTAACAACGCCGAGGTAATCCTTGCCGTATGCGATGATGGCCCGGCATGCGTCGGGATTCTCGCTCCATTCCTTCGCGGAAATCTGCCAGCGGTAGAAAGGCTCGGAGAAGAATATGCCGAGCACGAGGAACATGATTGCCGCGCAGAAAGCAAGGAAGATACCGTGGGTTGCGGCTTTGTTGGCATTTTCGCTGTCCTTACGGCCCAGGCTGTAGCTGAGAAGCGAGTTTACGCCGACACCGGTACCTGCCGCAATCGCGATCATCAGCGACTGTGCGGGAAATGCCATCGTAACGGCACTTAAGGCGTTCTGGTCGAAACGGCCGACGAAGATGCTGTCCACGATGTTATACATCGCCTGCATCAGCATCGAAAGGATCATCGGAACGGCCATCGATACAAGCAGTTGATTAACGGGCATGACGCCCATTTTATTCTCTTTCAGGGGTTCATTCATAGGGGGATTCCTTCTTCAAACTTCGCTATTAAACGGACTTATAATAATAGTAGAAAAAATGATTGTCAAGTGATATAATGGTGCAGTATACTGAAACTTTTCGGGGAGGAATTATGAAAGTAGGTATATTCGGAGGCACATTCGATCCGATTCACCTCGGCCACATCGCAATCGCGAAAGCGGCCAAGGAGCAGTTCGGACTGGACATGGTCCGGATCATGCCGGCAAGGATTCCGCCGCATAAGCAGACGAAAGCCGTAACGGAGGATGTCCACCGTCTGATGATGATCAGCCTTGCGCTTCCGGTCGGGGAAGGGATTGAACTCGATCTGACCGAGTTCGAGCGCGAAGGCGTTTCCTATACATCCGATACGCTTACCCTGCTTCATGAGCGTCATCCGGGCGATGAACTCTATTATATTATCGGGGAGGATTCCCTCCGGGATTTTGTTACCTGGCATGAGCCGAAGACGATTGCGTCGCTTGCTACGATACTTGTTGCGGTAAGAAGCACCGACGCGTCGCATTTTCAGCAGCTGCTTGCCGAACGGAATCAGGAGTTTAACGGAGCGTTTCAGGCGCTTTCCGTACCGTTCCGGGATATTTCCTCCACGGATATCCGGACGGAGATCGCAAAGTCCGAGAAACCGCATCCCGCCCTCGCGGAGCGGACCGATACTTATATCCGCAGGTTCGGATTGTACGGCTGCGAGCCGTATGCAATCCGCAAAGAGACCCTGAAGCGTTATCGGGAACTCGCGGAGAAGCTCGCCGGAACCATTTCGGCGCACCGCCTGAATCATTCGAAGGGAGTCGCTTTCATGTCCGCCAATCTGATGGCGGAATGGCTTGAAAAGGAAGGTCTTAAGGGTACCGCGGAAGAGAAGAAGCTTGTCCGCAGGACGCTGATCGCGGGACTTTTACATGACTGCGCGAAGAGCATGGGCGAGCAGGAGACGGAAGCCTATCTGAAGAAGCACCGGGTACGCCTGAGTGAGGAAGTGATTCCAATCAAGGGTATCCATCACGGACCGGCGGGACGTATTCTTGCAAGAGAACGCTACGGCATCCGCGACACGGAGATGCTTCGCGCCATCGGAAACCATTGCGACGGTTCGGTCGACATGGCGGAGCATCCGATTGAGACCGCGGTTTTCATAGCCGATTTCACGGAACCGTTCCGTGACCACATACCGACACCGCCTCTTCCCGTTATCCGAAGCGAAGCGCTTCGGGACGGAATTGCCGGCGCGGAGACGGTCTGCGGCGCGACAATCTTCTACCTGAAGAGTATCGGCAGCGGTATTCCCGACGAAATGTATCGCATTCACGATAGATTGAAAGAACAACTGAAAAAGAAAGGAAAGGGATGAGTTTCATCCCGTAGGAACGATGAAGAAGAGAATTCTTATGGTATTGGCAGTCTGCCTCACGATTGCCGCTCTTACCGCCTGCGGCAAGGAGAAAAGCC
Source organism: Lachnospiraceae bacterium (assembly GCA_017613595.1). The sequence goes on from JAGADM010000092.1 coordinate 7,225, forward strand.
GCTTCAAACTCGGCGAGTACAAGGGACTTAAGTACACGAATGAAGAAATCACCGTAACGGAAGAGGATCTGGATGCGCTTCTTACGAGCCTTCAGAACAGCTATCTCAAGTACGAGACGGATGAAAGCCGCGCGGAGACGGTTGTCCGTAAAGGCGATGTTGTAAACATTGATTACAGCGGTGTTCTGGACGGAGAGACCGAACCCTTCGCAGGAGGTACGGCCAGCGGTTCCCATCTGGAAATCGGTTCCAACAATTTCGTCAGCGGATTTGAAGACGGCCTGATCGGATCGAAGCCCGGAGAGACGGTGACGCTTCCGCTTACTTTCCCGACCGATTATTATCCCCAGTATGCCGGCAAGAAGGTTACCTTTACCGTTAAGATCAATGCCATTGAGAAGAAGATTCTTCCGGAACTCACGGACAGCCTGATCGAGGATTATACCGAAGGCAGAATGAAGACGATCCAGGAGTACAGGGAGTACGCAAAGGAATATCTGCAGGCATCGAGAGAGGCTACGTTTAAGACAAATGTAAAGAACACTCTGCTCAAGGAGATCGTTGCCTCCTCCACATTTGACAAGCTCGATGAGAGCAAAGTCAACTCCGGCTATGAGGACCTTCTGAATTATTATACTTCCCTTGCTTCGCAGAACAGCATGACCCTTGAGAAATATGTTTCCGCCAGCGGCTACAGCAAGAGCATTCAGGAATTCTACGCCGAGCTGAAGGCTTCGGCGGAGGAAACCGTAAAGGAGGAAATCGTTCTCAACGAAATCGTTTCGAAAGAGAAGATTACTCTTACGGAGGAGAACTACAATGCTCTGGTTGAGACGTACATGTCCCGTTACGGCTATTCCGATAAGTCCAAGTTCGAACAGGATTACGGCGTAGAGAATATCCGTAAGAGCATGCTTTACGATATGGCGCTGAAGTTCATCTTCGACAGCGCGGTAGCAGAGTAAGAACGGATTGAATCAGTTTAGAAAATAAAACCGGAGAAGCCTGTTAATGCGGGCTTCTCCTGCCGAAGATAAAGTCCGGGGCGTGATGCCCCGGACTTTTTATGTGCTGATTATTGTTTGTGAATCCGGACTTTCGGGATACGAAAGGAATCCCTTTCTCGTAAGAAATCCTTACGGATTAACCTCTTCGAACTTTCCGGTATAAGCATTCCGTTTGAATACGAAGCCTGCGTGAGAGTTCGGAACGGTTACGGAATCGACGGTCTTTCCGGATGCGTCCTTCAATGTGAGCGGTTCGCCTTCCGCCAGTTTGAAGATTGCCTTGCGGGAATCAGCCGGTGCGTTTTCGGTTTCTTCACCGTAGACCGTGATGGTCTCGCCTGCGGCAATCGAATCGCCGGATTCGAAATGGTACTCATAGGTACCGTCCGAAAGAACATATCCGCTGAGATCTACAGCGCTTCCAGTCAGATTCTGAATCGTAACGTAATCGTCTCCGCGGGAACGAAAACCGGAGATGATCAGCTGCTCCAGAGGAACATCCTTTACATGAAGAACAATCGTTACACTGCCGTTAGAAACTTCCTTCGATGTAACCTTGAGCGTCTGCGTATCCACACGCTTTCCGTTAACTTCCCAGTAGTCGAAACTCTTGCCGGCAGTATATTCCGCCGAGACGGAGGTGGCATAGTCCGTGAAATAAACACCGGATAAGTCGGCACCTTCCTTTGCCAGATAACTGTTCAGCCGGATACGTGCTCCTTCAGATCCTTTAATGAGAATGTTGTAGCGTGTGCCGCTCAGGTTGAAGTTGTATTTCAGGTAATCCGCGGACCGTTCTGCGCGCCGCTTTGCGAAGTCGAGGATCTGCTCGACATTTCCCTCTAACTGGGTGATGTTAACCCAGGAAACGTCCTCCGCACGGAGAGAGGTCAGATAATCGTAATAGTATTTCATCTCGTTTGAACGGCTGTTGACAATCGATGTCAGCTTGGACGCGATCGACGAGTAGGAAAGCGCTCCGGCACCGTAATCGAGAGATTTTTTAATGAAGTATTCGCGGCAGTCCGCACGTTCCATCAGCGCGGCAAAGAGGTCGGAGTGACGGTCTCCGTCCAGCTTCAGAACATGCTTCAGCGTATCGTAGGAGTTCATTACCTCATCCTGCCCGTACAGACCGAGCGTATAATCGAGGTCATGCAGCAGGTGACGCCAGCGGCCGTCATAAACGCCTTCGCCGTAGCTTTCTCCCTCCGCGGGGACATAGCGGAAACACATGACATTGTTATTCGGCCAGTCTTTGTTGCAGAGATAGATGCTGTAAGCCATATAATCGAGATAGTTCTCGACATCCATGAATCTGCAGAGTGCCTGATAATTTGCGTTATTGGTCAGATTCTTGGAGGAGAACTCGGCATAGGCTTTGTTGTATTCCTCAACAAGCTGTTCTTCGACGGCATCGGCGTCATCGTCCGGTTTCTTATGTGTATCGCTACCCTTGATCGTAACGAATTCGCCTTCCGTAAAGTTGCCGTCGGCGGAAGCCTGCTCTGCGGGCGAAGCGCCGTAGCGTCGTTTGAAGAACTCGTCGCAATAGGAACCGTGCAGCCAGAAGTAGCCGATATAGGAGCCGTTCATGTAGGCAACAGCCGGGAACACCGGTTCATAGTCTTCAAAGCCGGCTTCCTTCGCGAGAAGCTGGTTCAGCTCGTCACGGCAGAAGGCAAATCGGAAGTCGTTTCCGCCGGCCCGCAGGACGAATTTGTCATAGCGGACAATCTGAGTGCCGTCTTCGCTTAACAGGTCGAAGCAGTTGAGGTAGACAGTGCCCGATTCGGGCGAGTACTTCTTGCGCGCGAAGAATTTCAGGGATTTCTGAGAGTTGCGGCGGTTATAGGCGCCGTTGACGCGGACACCGAGCTTCTGCGCATTGATGAGCGCTCCCGCGCGGTTCAGAATCTCTACGTAAACGGGACGCTCGCTTGCTTTGCCGCGCTGCTCGTAATTAAGGCCGAAGAGGATGCCGTCAGGGGCATCGGTCAGATCCTTCGGGTCCCCGCTGATGACAACGACCATCATGTTTTCAAAACGGGAATCAACGCCCTTACTGAGCAGGTAGCTGTGAATGATCTCTTCGGACTGCGTGCCGTCGTCATGGAATACAACCGCGTGAACGGAATAGACCTTAGGGTCGTTTCCGCGCGCCGCGGAAAGCGGGATACCTGTCTCCGCGGAATAGACGGTTGATTTCACGGTCGGCGTAGAGCCGTCCAGCGTATAACGGATTGTTCCCGCGTTTCGGGAATAGATCTTTAAGGTGATGTCCTGGTTATAGAAATAACTGTTGTGAGAAAGGACAACGTCACCCATTTCATCGGTAAATGTGAAATTATCGTCCGTATAGTCTTGGGCCGGATTATGCGGTGAGGACGGAACGGATGATGTCGGTTCGGCAACCGGCGCCACTGTAGGAACGGGTTGTGATTTGCCTCCGCTCTTTTTTGCGAAAATGACGAGTACGATCAGCCCTGCGAAAAGAACCAGGGCAACGATCAGCGGAGCCTTCTTGGAATTTCCCTGATGCATATTCTCCCCCTTTCGAGATGCTTCGAAATGAAAATGCAGTGATTATTCTCCGGTGAATTCTACCAAAACTGCGCTGCTTACGCCGGGAAGCGCATTCAGTTCGGTTAAGAACGGTGTATCGGTACCGCGGAAACGGATCTGAACGGTCAGTTCGGTTTCTTCTTTGTATACGGACTTGTTCTTCAGACGTCCCTTCAGCGAGGAAACAATACGCTTTACTTCTTCTGAAGCATCGTCTTTATAGCGGATGACAAGAAGATAGGTGCCGCGGGACGTGCGGAGGAAGGTCATGAGAATATAAACGACAGCAATGAAGACGGAACCGAGTACGGCGAACGGTACCATGCCGGCACCGGTGGTTAAGCCGGCGACAACGGCCCAGAACAGAAAGCCGACATCAAGCGGATCCTTGATCGCGGAACGGAAGCGGATAATGCTTAACGCACCGATCGTGCCGAGTGCAAGGCCGACGCTTGAACTGATGGTCAGAATGATCATCGCCGTGATGATCGTAACAAGTACCAGGAGCACGGCAAAGTTTTCGCTGTAGCAGGCGCCGCGGTAGAAGAACCGGTAGATACAGTAAATAATCGCGGCACAAAGCACGGTATACGTGAGGCAGGCGATGATCTGAACAGGTGAAGTGCTGCTCAGGGAATCGGCCTGGCCCATAAGGTTTTTAATCTCGCTGATATAATCTGACATAGGGGTGCTCCTTATCGTAATACTATATAGTTGTTTTTCAGCTTGTCGCTGCACATGACGAATTTGGAAATTGCAAGTTTGATGCCGTTGTTGGTAAGCAGCTGTTTCAGATACATCGGAAAAGCGTCATCGTATTTGACTTCGAGAACGACCTCGCGCTGACCGAAGACCGGTGAAGTGTAGAGCTTTTCATCAAACATATCGAGCGTATTCATGCCGGCCGCGATCAGGCGGTCAAATGTGACCCGCACCTTCGAAAGCGGATGGACGAAAGCCTCGCGGTAATACTCAACGATAACCTTCGGAGAAAGCCCCGCGGAGGTGTGCTGCGCGAGAACTTCTTTACAAAGCGGGTCATCATAGGCACTGAGCACGGAGAAGTCGCCCTGCAGGATCGCGTTGTAGTCCGCGCGTGTGATCCGTGCACCGGTCTTGATGATACGGTCGTCGATCTTTTCTTTATTCTCTAACATGATAAGGGAATCGCTGCCGTTATAGGCTCGTATCCGGTATTTGTTTCGGTGCTCTACGCCGCTGTCTTTTTCATAATACGCATCATTTTTAATGGTATCCAGATAGACGCTCCGGATAAGGTATCCTTCGGGACCGGGCATGTTCGGATCGGGCGTCATCACGGCAAGAACCCGGGAGCGCAGTTCGATATACTGCGGATAGGTAAGAAGAATCTTGATTTCATGTCGTCCCCTGCGTTTCGCAAAGGGGTTCTGATAACGCGCAAATCTCATGATTTCCACTCCGAAAACGGCCGTTTCACCTTAATAACAGCAAGACACGGCGGAAACCGCCGGTTACGATTGCATTATATCGGTTTTTTGAAGGAGTGTAAAGGCAGATAGGCTTTTTTGCAAAAAAGATTCACATATTTAGCACGAAGAAAAGGAAAATGTGATATAGTAGCAATGAAATGTGAGAAAAGGTACCTGCGGGAGCGGGTGTGAGAACGAGGGGGAAATAAAATGGGTAAATCAAAACGGAAAAGGAAATGGAGCAGAAACCGGAAGGTCGCGGCGGTAATCGTCGGAATCTGCGTGGTTGCCGTGGCGGCATGGATTGTGCTGATGGTCTCAATCTTCCGGGAAGACAAGCCGGAGAACAAAAAGCAAAAGCAAAAAGCGGATAAGGGTCCGTGGTTTGTTTCGGAAGAGTATTATACCGATTCTCTGGGAAGGACTAACCGTGTATTCCGCTGTGAATATGACTCTCTGGGACGGCTTTCCCGTGTGATATATGACGACGAGCGGAAGGGCACATACAGTTACAGCTATTTTTATGACGAGGGGATGCCGATAACGAGAGTCTCGTATACTACGAAGAAGGGGACCGAGACGACGGAGTATCTGCCGGACGGGAAGAAGCGCATCCGGGTATGGGATGAGTCATCGGGCAATTACACTCATACGGAAGTGACGCAGTATGACGAGAAGGAGAGACCGGTGTGTCTGACGGTTGAACATGGGAGCTCATCCACTCCCTACAGCAAGTCGGAAACCCGCTACTCTTATGATGTATACGGTAATATTACGCTTCAGGAAACGCAGGAAACCGTAGGAGACAGAACCGGTGAGTGGATTGTGCAGAAAAACAGTATTGTTGATGAAGCCGGCAGGGTAACGGAGTGCAACGAACTGGTGGAAGGCGGTCAGAAGAATCGGCGGATTATGAAAGTAAATTACTATGACTGGGGACGGGAGGAAGATACCTTCATATCTAGTATAGTGAAAACCGATTATGCCGATTATACCTCGACTTACTCCATAAACAAGAAATACGACACTTTGGGGAGGGTAACGCAGGAAGCGTATTCGAAGTCAGAATTCGGAGAAACAGTGCATACGAAGGTTTATTACGAGTATGCGGAAACGGACCGGGGAACATATATAAAAAAGAATGTCGTAGGGAAACCGGATCCGTATATGAGAATTGAAGAAAATACAACGCTCGAACAGGTATTTGATAATGACGGGCATGTGCTGCTCCAAAGGGAGACTGTAGACGAGATACTGGAATACTCCTATGTCCCGGAGTTTGACAAGAACGGACGTATCGTAAAAACCGCGGAACAGTACTTCGGAATAACCCCTGTCGATACGGTATTTAATTATGATATTAACGGGAATCTTGTTTCCAAGGAGAATGAGAACGAGAAGTATTCCTACACATACAGTAAGATTCTGATCTCCGACGCTCAGGCAAGGTCAAAGGCCGAATTTTATTCGTATTTTCCCGAGGAACTGCCGGGAATTCTCTATTGGAAGGATTGATCATGAAAAAGAAGATAAACAATCGTAAAAAGACATATCTCCTCGTGGGAATTGTCGGAGCGGCATTTCTCGCGTGGATTGTACTGATGATCATCATATTCGGCGGGGGATCGAAACAACCGGCAGCAAAGAAGAAACCGGAGGAAAAGACACCGGAAGCCGCGGCCGGGGAAGATAACGGGTGGCTTGTTTCGGAGGCATACACAAAAACGGGCGACAAGGACTTTGAACTTCTTTACCGGGCGGATTATGACCGATGGGGACGCTGTGTCGGAATCATTTTCGGAGGAGACCCCCTGAATGATTATGATATCGACTACATCATGGAGGAAGGAGTTCCGATTACAAGAGTGAAATACCCGGTTGAAGTTCCGGAATACGAAACCCCTTCGTCCGGCGAGGAGATTGAGTATTATCCTTCCGGCATTGTTAAGCAGAGAGTGTATTCTGTTTACGGGCAGAATTGGGTCAGGGACCATTACGAATATTCTGTGAGGTACTCGGAAACATATTCATACGATGAAAAAGGAAATCTCCGCTCTTTTAAATCTCTTACCTTAGGAGAACCGGATAAAACAAAACTATGCCGGTACAAATGCGATGAGTATCATCATATCATTCTCGGGGAATCCCTGGAGAACGGAATCTGGGAAGTCCGTGTGCAGAGCGATTGTGATGATAAGGGAAGAGTTATCTGCCAGAGTACGGTAAGTGAAGAAGGACAATTTGCCGTCATGTTCCGGGTCGAATATGCGGATGACGGGAGCCGGACGGAAACCGAATACGCAGGTACGGCGGGATTTGCCAAGGTGAACACCTATGACGGCAAAGGACGTCCCATCGAAAGCAGGAGCTACGACCTGGAAGGAACCACGGTTATTAAAACCGAACGATGGGAATACGAGGAGACGGACAAAGGCCGGAAAGAAACGAGAACGGTTGAATACCGTAACGGAGATCGGGAGGTTTACGAAGAAGAGTATGATTCCGCCGGGAGGAAGATATCCGTAAAGACGGTGGATGCCGATGAGAGGATTGCCTATTCCGGATTACTGTTCGACGATAAAGGACGTGTCACGGGGAAAGAAATCCGGAACTCTGTCGGTACAAGAGGTGCCGCATACGAGTATGACGAGAACGGAAACATGGTTCTCGAAACAACCCGCAGAAAGCAGACGAAGTATGTCTATACCCTGCCGGACGTCCCGGAGGATAATGAATATTCGGACTTTTATGTTCCGGAGGAAGTACTGAAACTGATCAAACCGGGTCAGTATCCGGACTGAGTTTAAGTGAAAAGCCGCCTTTAAGGGCGGCTTTTTATGTCTTACGAGTAAGAAAAATGTGTATTGCCGGATATTGGAACCTGAACCGGACTCACTGTATCCCGTTAATCCCTCCATCCGTGTCGATCGTATACATGTTGTAAAGGAACAGGACGTCCGTCACGCCGTTCCGGTTGATGAATTCCGTAACTTTTTTCCGATAGTACCGCGTGTCGAACACGTAAATCGTCTCGAAATGTTCCGCAAGAAATGGTATCAGGCAGTTCGCATAGCTGTCCTTCACAACGGCAAGAACGCGGCTGCTTTGGGCATTTGCGTTATGAATTTCAACCATGGCGTTCTGGTTATTCAGGAAATAGGAGTATTTGTCCTTCTTCGTAAGGTATTCCGGCGCGTATAGCGTGTCGGTCGTAAGGTTACGTTCCGGATAGGTTACCGTAAGAGCGAGGCGGTCACTCTCAAATACCGTTATGGTGTCGGGCTCCGCGAGCAGGTCATTGACCTTTGAGGCAAATGTGCCTTTAAACTCCGCGGTAACTTCGCGCTCCGTAAACATGGACCGTTCAAGCGGCGTAAAGCCGAAACTCTTTATGATCTCACGGTACGCGGTATAGGCGCCGTATGTCGTCCAGTGATGGTCAAGCTTATAAAACAGCTGCTCTTCTTTCGCGCTTTGAAGTGCTTCTGCGATATCCACCCATAGGGAATCGCCGTTAATCGATTTCATGATGTTCTGCCGGTCGGTCTCCTGGTCGGCCCCTTTGGCTGCGGCCGGAAGCTTATCGGCATAAACGGAAACGGCTGTCGGCACAAGTACCGCGCGGATATCGGCGCTTTCGACCCGCTCTGTAAGCCTGTTGACGGCTGCCGTGATGCGCGCCGTGTTACGTGAGCCGTTATATTCTTCGATATAGTAGCCGTCTTTGCAAAGATAGATGCCGTTTACGCAGTTTCGACCTGTCAGGCGTTCATAGCCCGCACGGACCGTCATAAAGACGTCCCGCAGGATGAAGTGGTCCGATACATAGGTTTCCGAATTCTTCATGAAAGAGCCGTCGAGCACATTTTCCGCGGAAAGAACCGGACGATCCTCGAGATAGCGGTTCTCCTGCTCGGAATAGTCCTTTTTGGGAGCGATAACCGTAGCTGCCGAGAGTGCGAGTGTAATCGCGGCGAGGAGGATAACCAGAGCTGTTTTGATCTTTTCGTCCATACCCGCCTCCTAAAACCGAAAATAAAGGAACGGATTGTATGTATCCGCTACCATATACGAAACCGCCGCGAGAAAAGCGGCCGCCACAATAACCGCGTAGCATGCGCTGAGGATGAACCGTGTCCTGCTTCCGGGACCCTCAAGCTTCCGCTTAAGCGCAGGAAATACCGGAAGGCTCACGATGATCGAAACCGCAAGAACCCATCCGTAATTCCGCAGATAGAAAAGGATTTCCCGGCTGACGAACCCGCCGCGTGCCGTAAACATGGACGCCAGATAGGACGCCATCTTCGAAAAATCTTCAATCGCAAAAACGGTAAATCCGACTACGACGATCAGGCACAGGTAAAGATGTCTGAAAAACGCGGGCGCCTTCTCAAGTTTCTTTCCGTATACGAATTTCTCCAGGCATAAAAGCACACCGTAATACACTCCCCACAGAACATAATTCCACGAAGCGCCGTGCCATAGACCCGTAAGGAACCAGACAACCGCGAGATTGAAAATCTGCCGCGGCACTTTACAGCGGTTTCCGCCGAGCGGAATGTACACATAATCGCGGAACCATGTAGACAGCGAGATGTGCCATCTGCGCCAGAAATCCGTTACCGAATCCGCGGTCAGAGGATAGTTGAAGTTCTCGTTAAACCGGAAGCCGAGCATCCGTCCGAGTCCGATTGCCATATCGCTGTATGCCGAAAAGTCAAGATATAACTGCAGCGTAAAAGCGGCCGCTCCGAGCCATGCCATCGCGGTACTAGGATCGGACAGGCGAAGTGCATCGTCCCAAAGGGTTCCGAGCCTGTTCGCAAGAAGTACCTTCTTCAAAAGACCGTAGACAAAACGCATGGCGCCGTCCGTGATATCGGCCGTTTTGACCGTGCGCTCATGGAGGGATTCCTTTACGCTCTGATACCGTACGATCGGGCCCGCGATCAGCTGCGGAAACATCGAAACATACATCAGGTATTCCGCGTAATTCTTCTCAACGCTTACTTCGCGGCGGTACAGATCGATTGTATAACTCATGGTCTGGAAGGTAAAGAAACTGATCCCGATGGGAAGAGCAATCTTCCGGAAAGAAAGGGAAACGCCGGGGACAGCGTTAAGCGTTCCGACTAAGAAGCCCGCGTACTTGAAGAACGCGAGGCAGGACAGATCGATCACAATGGAGAGGATCAGGCACATTTTCCGCTTTGAAGGACTCTCGTCGAAGCGGTTCATAAACCTTCCGAGGGTATAGTCCGACAAAGTCATGCCGAGCATTAAAAAGACATAGACCGGTTCCCCCCAGGCATAAAACACGAGGCTGAACGCAAGAAGGACATAGTTCTTAGCCCGCTTCGGAAGCGCAAAGTAAAGCGCCAGAAAAAGCGGTAGATACAGAAAGAAGAATAACAAGCTGCTGAATACCATTATCTATTCCGCTCCGAGCATATCCGCTGCGATTTTCTTTAATTCACTGACTTTTGATGACATAAGCATGCAGATGCAGCTGTCGCTTTCGACAACGACTGCGTCTCCGGCAACCTTGCCCTGTTCCGGGACATAGGAATTAAACATCAGGGTCTGGTCTTCGATATAGCGGTTCATCGTCTCCTTAACCGCGGACTTATCGGTTCCGTCCTTAACCTTGATGAGGAGAACCGTCTCGGCGAGAAGCGCGTCTTCACATACCGCGTAAACATATTCTTCAAACTGAGAGGCCTCAAGGCCGAATGTGTTAAGAAGGTCTTCGTCGGCGAGTTTTACCATCTCGCCGGGAAATGCAACCTGCTCCAGCATCTTCGTATAAACCTCCGAAGGAGAGGCATCCTTCCGTGCGGGTTTCTCTTCTTCGGCCCCGCAGGCCGTAAGGAGAATCATCATTAAAACCGTTAACAGTAATACTGCTTTTTTCATTATCGTCCCTCGTAATACTCTTTTTTGAGTTCTTCTCTTGCAAACTGTTCAAGCACCTGATCCCAATAGACATAACCGGCATTGGTAAGATGCACGTTGGAGCCGTCGGAAAGGCTCTTCCCGTCCCTGACAAGGACCAGATTGCCGTCCGCGTCACATAGGATGGAGTAGACGTCCACATAGGTCCAGCCGTTCTCTTCGCACATGGCCTGAAGCTTTTCATTGGCAAGACGGATCTTCCTGTTATCGAGCATTCCGTCCTGCTTGTCCTTCCGCATCGGCGTAATGCTTAAAATATAGAACTTAACATCGGGAGAGGTTTCCCGGATATGTTCAATCACCGCCTGATAGTCTTCGACAAATTTGTCCACGCCGGTTGCGCCGATATCATTCAGTCCGAAGAACATCATTACCCGTTTCTTGTCGAGCTGCGGTATGACTTCCCACAGATTGACCCGCTCCCCGCGGTATTTCGGAACACATGCGGCATCGCCGGGATACAGCGTATCGGCATCCTTTACGGCAAGCCGGATGCAGTAATTGGTAATTGTCAGCCATGCGGATGCGTACTTGTCGCCGAAGATCTCCGGATGTGTCGCGGGGCCTCCGCGGAACCGGTAGAGGTGCAGAAGGGAATCCCCGCAGAATACAACATCCGAAAAGAATTCCTTCGGGTCGAACTCGCTCAGATCTTTTATGGGTTCCGGCGTAGGCGTCGGTGAAGGCGTCAGAGTCGGTAAAGAAGTCGGCGTCGGAGTCGGAGTCGCCGGCGGTTCCGTCGGCTGTACCGTGACGGTTATTTCCGCTGCGGACGGCTCCCCGATCGTCGGTGTTTCGGTTCCTTTGCCGGTGCAGGCGGAAAGAATGCCCGCCGCAAGAATTATTGTTGTTATCAGATAAACAGATTTTTTCATAATGCCCCGGATTTCGGTTAATCGGATGCCCGACGGGCTCCATCTCTTATACTACCAAACATCTTCTGTCAAATCAATAGCGGGGATGGGAATTCGGACGGTATCGGATGCCGGAATGGGACATCCGTTACCTGCATGAAAATATATACCGGAATGAGCCCTTGATAAACCGCGGAAAGAATCATTTGTCTTGTTGCGGAAAATGTGATATGATGTAAGATGTCTTTTTATTTGCATAAGAAAAGGTAAGACAGGTTATGAAGCATTTCCGCGTAACCCTGCAGTATGACGGAAGCCGCTACGACGGCTGGCAGAAGCAGGGCAACACAGACAATACAATTCAGGGACGGATCGAAGCGATGCTTTCGAAGCTGTTCGAGCAGGAGGTTGAGATCCAGGGCTCCGGGCGGACCGACGCGGGAGTACACGCCGTCGGACAGGTTGCGAGTTTCGCGGTGCAGACGGATCTCGGACCGTCAAAGGTGATGGAGAGGATGAATACATTCCTTCCGAAGGATATCGTTGTTACCGATTGCCGGCTGACCGATGCCAGGTTCCATGCGCGGCTCAACGCGAAACGGAAGACCTACTGCTACCGGATCGTGACCGGTGAAGTCCGGCCGGTGTTCGGAAGGCAGTACGTGCTGTGGCATCCGGAACCGTTAGACCTCGAGGCAATGCGGAAGGCTTCGGAATATCTGATCGGAGAGCATGACTTCAAGAGCTTTCTCGGAAACCGCCACTACAAGAAGTCAACCGTCCGAACGATCTACGGGATTACCGTAGCGGAATCGGAGAAGACCGAAGGCGAAGCGGTATTTCCGGAGGTAACGGTCGCATTTACCGGAAACGGATTCCTGCCGAACATGGTAAGAATCCTGACGGGAACGCTGATCGAAATCGGAGAAGGCATACGGAAGCCCGAAGAGATGAAAGAGATTCTTGCGGGCGGCGACAGGGCGCTTGCGGGGCCGACGGCTCCGGCACACGGACTGACGCTAAGGTCGGTGGAATATTAAAAAAGCCGGGCAGGAAGCCCCGGATAAACATAGGGCGGTTCGCCCGGAATCAATATAAATATTTACGGGGCAAAGCCCCCGGATACCCATACAAGGAGGTACGGACATGAATATCAAAGGAAGATCGTTTTTAACATTGAAGGATTATACGCCGGAGGAGATCATCGAGTTTCTCGATCTGGCTGAGGAACTTCGCAGGAGAAAGAAGAACCGGATCCGCGTGACTGGCTGCGAAGGCAAGAATATCGCGCTTATTTTCGAGAAGACGAGTACGAGAACGCGCTGTTCCTTTGAAGTTGCCGCGCATGATCTCGGCATGGGTACGACATATCTGGATCCGTCCGCTTCGCAGATCGGCAAGAAGGAAAGCATTGCCGATACCGCAAGAGTGCTCGGAAGAATGTTCGACGGCATCGAGTACCGCGGCTACGGCCAGGAGATCGTTGAGACACTCGCGAAGTATTCGGGTGTTCCGGTATGGAACGGTCTTACGAACGAGTATCATCCGACGCAGATGCTTGCCGACATGCTGACCGTACGGGATCATTTCGGACGTCTGAAGGGCATTAAGTTCGCCTACCTCGGAGACGCGCGCTACAATACCGGCAATTCGCTTATGATCGTATGCAGCAAGCTCGGACTTCATTTCGTATGCTGCGCACCGAAGAAGTACTGGCCTAACGAAGAACTCCGCAAGGTCTGCGAAGGCTATGCGAAGGAGTCCGGAGCAATCCTTACGTTTACCGAAGATGTGAACGAGGGAACGAAGGATGCCGACGTTATTTCCACCGACGTATGGGTATCGATGGGTGAGCCCGACGAAGTTTGGAACGAGCGTATTCACGACCTGCTTCCTTACCAGGTAAACATGAAGTGCATGGAGAACGCGGCTGACGACGCAATCTTCTTACACTGTCTGCCGAGCTTCCATGATCTCAATACCGGTATCGGTCAGAAGATCAGCGAAAAGTTCGGACTGAATGAGATGGAAGTTACCGACGAAGTATTCGAATCAAAATACAGCAAGGTTTTCGACGAGGCCGAGAACCGTATGCATACCATCAAGGCGGTTATGTTCGCGACCCTTTCCGAGGAGCCGCTTTCATGACGGAGGCATAGATATGTATCAGGACAAGATTGTTTTATGCGGCGCGAGCGCCTATGAAAAACTCTTCTATCTGAACCCGGATTTTGACAATCTGCCGCAGGACGTAAAGGATCAGTTGAAGATCATGTGCGTCTTCTTTACCGAGAAGGTCGGCGGACGGATCATGCTGCAGTTTGATGAAGAGGGAACGCTCGAATTTTCCGTATCGGCCAATGAGGCCGACGCGATGTTCGACGAGATCGGCAGTGCGCTTGAGATTAAGAAGATTCAGGCGGAGGAGAGAGAACTCCTCGAGTCGCTCGAACTGTATTTTAAGGTTTTCTTCCTCGGGCTTGACCCGGAGGAACAGTGAGGAACGCTATTCTGGAGGGTAAGGCAGATGAAGAAGGAACTGCTTTTAGGGATTGATGTCGGCAATACGAATATTACATTCGGTATCTTCAAGGGAAAGGATATCGTCAAGACGTTCCGCATGACAACGAAGATGCAGCGGACAAGCGATGAATTCGGCGTTTGGATACAGTCCCTGATCACCGGCTGCGGCTATAACCCGGAGGAACTGAAGGATGTAATCGTGGCATCGGTTGTGCCGGGCATCATGCATTCGCTGAATTCCGGTATCATCAAGTATCTGAACCGCACGCCGATCGTTATCAGCGCGGGCACGAAGACGGGACTCCGCATCAATATGGCCAATCCGAAGGAACTCGGCGCGGACCGTGTTGTGGACTGTGTAGCCGGGTACGAGCTGTACGGCGGACCCATCATGGTTATCGATTTCGGAACCGCGACGACTTATGACCTCGTTCTTGACGGATGTGTTTTTGAAACGGGTATTACGAGCCCGGGTATCAAGATCTGCGCGAACGCGCTCTGGAATGAGACCGCGAAGCTTCCCGAAATTGCGATCGAAAAGCCCGAAAGCATCCTTGCGAGGGATACGATCACCAGTATGCAGGCCGGTCTTGTATACGGCTGCATCGGACAGACGGAGTACATTATCAAAAAGGTGAAAGAGGAAGCCGGCCTCAGCGAGATGAAGGTTGTGGCGACCGGCGGACTCGGACGCATTATTTCAAGTGAAACCGATATGATTGACGTATATGATCCGGATCTTACATTAAAGGGTCTGCAGATCATTTACGAGAAGCAGCCGAAGCGGAAGGAAACAACATGAGTTTTCAGATCGGCAATATTATCATTGAGAACGAATTAGCATTAGGACCGATGGCAGGCGTTACCGACCTGCCGTTTCGTCTGTTATGCAAAGAACAGGGCGCGGGACTTCTCTATACCGAGATGGTCAGTGCGAAAGGAGTTCTCTATCATAACCGAAATACCGAGGAGCTTCTCGGCACATGCGAAGCGGAGGCGCCGATCGGTCTTCAGTTGTTCGGAAGCGATCCGCAGATCATGGCGGAGCAGGCAAAGGTGCTCGAGGACAGGGCATTTGCCTTCTTCGATATCAATATGGGCTGCCCGGTTCCGAAGGTTGTGAATAACGGCGAAGGTTCGGCGCTTATGAAGACCCCTTCGCTCGTATACGATATCGTTGACGCCATGGTGAAGGCGCAGCGGAAACCCGTTACGGTCAAGATTCGAAAGGGGTTCACGGAGGCCAACGCAGTCGAGGTCGCGAAAGCGGCCGAAGCGGCCGGCGCGGCGGCAATCGCGGTACACGGAAGGCTTCGCGGCGAGTATTACGCGGGGAAAGCGGACTGGGACTGCATCCGCAGCGTTAAGGAAGCGGTCCGCGTTCCGGTTATCGGAAGCGGTGATGTGGACAGCCCCGAGAAGGCGCTTTCCATGAAGGCGGAGACCGGTGTTGACGGCATCATGATCGCAAGAGCGGCGCGCGGAAACCCGTGGATCTTCGCGCAGTGCAGGGCAGCATTAGAGGGGAAGCCGGTGCCCGCTCGTCCGGATGTTCCGGAAGTCATCGATATGGTGCTGCGGCATGCCCGTATGGCGATTGAGCGCTACGGAGAGCGGCGCGCGATGCCTGCGATGCGGAGCCATGTGGCGTGGTATTTCGCCGGGTATCCGGATTCGGCGGCGTTACGTCGCAGGGCCAATGAGATTACCGGATACGAAGAACTGAATAAGTTACTCGGGGAGTACTTAGATAAAGAGCGTAAAGCTTGAGGAAAGAAAGGATATTTTCGGTATTATGAAGAAACTGATCAGTTTGTTTTTGATCGCGGCAATGGTATTTTCCATGACCGCGTGCGGGGAGAAGAAAGAACCCGAGGAAGGCAAGAGCCGCGAAGGAGATAAGAAAGTAACGGAGGCGCCGACGCCTACCGCGGAACCGACACCCACTGCGGAGCCTACCGCGGAACCGACACCCGCTCCGGTTACCGGCATTGAAGAGGGTCCCGCTTACGCAATCGCTGCCGGCGACGGATGCGATTTGTACAGTGACTTATATACCGGCGAAGACGTGGCATTTGACAGCGACATCGATTATCTCTATATTACGGAGGGAGGATACGATAACCTCGCCAGAGCCGTCCGCAGCACGAACCACAGTGCCTACCGCGCATCGGATAATATGAGAACGCAGGCAAGAACGATTCTCGAAAGCGAGACGGAGAAGTTCGACGAGCAGTGGTACAAAAAGAGCCGCATCAAGGTCTGCAGGGATGATGAGGAAATGTTCTCCTTCACGAGAACCGATGAATCCTATCTCGGCGCGCTGACCTACAAGTCGCGGGAAGGCTTCCTGTTCGACACGAAGACCGGAGAGCCGGTTACGCTCGGCATGATGATCGGCGATATGGAAGGTTTCATAAACGACATCATCATCCTGATTCAGGATAATCCCTCGGCAGCGGATTTCAACGAGAACTGGAAGGAAGTCGTAACGGAAGGAATCCACGACGGTACCGTCGGTTATGCCGCAACCGAGGACGGTCTTGAAATCTGGTACAACAGCGGCGCATTTGCCCCTTACAGTGTGGGCGAGATCTGTGTTTCCTACCGGGCCGATGAGTACGCGAGACGCTTCTCCGGCAAATACGCAAAGGCATATCTTGCTCCGATAAGAAACCGTGAGAAGACGTTCGAACTGAACCGCGATGAGGCCTTTATCAGCCTGATGAGAGAATTGTCGGAAGGTCTCGGAAAGCTTTCCTGGAACGACACCAAGGAAATCCTCGACCGAAACGGCATTCAGTATGAAGGGATCGGAGACAGCGAAGCTGAAGAAGTTGAAATGCAGGCGTATTTCAAATTCTATAACGCGCAGAACGATTATATTTATCTCTTCTACTGGCAGGAGAACCCGCAGAAACTGGAAAGCACACAGCGTCTGTCCATGATAAGCGTTAACCCCCAGGGCTTCGAGAACTTTATGATCATCGGCGACGGGCGTTACAAGAACCGGGACGGCAGTGTGATCGAATATGAATACGTAGACTGCTCGTTTGAGGATATGAGCTCACGCGATGGGGCATATATGGACAATCTGGAGGACCTGCTCCGTGTGCTTTATATCACGACGCCCCTGTATTATGCCGACGTTGAGGTACGATAGAAAAGTTTTTCGGAAAATGTGAAAAAAGTACTTGCATTTTCCTCTTTCATGGAGTAGAATAAGGCAAGTTCACGCGGACAAATGTCCGTCGTAGAAAAACACAAGGCGGAATGAGATGAGAAAATGAGACGGTTCCGCAGTCAGGAGGTCCGACAATGGCAGTCGAAGTAAAAGAAAAATTTAAAGTAGGTATTCTCGGTGCAACCGGTATGGTTGGACAGAGATTTATAGCTCTTTTGGAGAATCATCCGTGGTTTGAGGTAACGATGGTTGCGGCAAGCCCGAGAAGTGCGGGCAAGACCTATGCGGAAGCGGTAGGCGACCGCTGGAAGATGACGAGCCCGATGCCTGCGGCAGTTGCGGGACTTGTTGTCCGCAACGTAAACGAAGTGGAAGCGGTTGCCGCGGAGGTTGACTTCGTATTTTCCGCGGTTGACATGACGAAGGACGAGATCCGCGCAATCGAAGATGCATACGCTAAGACGGAAACCCCCGTTGTTTCGAACAACAGCGCACACCGCTGGACGGAAGACGTTCCGATGGTTGTTCCGGAACTGAACCCCGAGCATTATGAGATTATTCCGTTCCAGAGAAAGCGCCTCGGAACGCAGCGCGGTTTCGTAGCGGTTAAGCCGAACTGCTCGATCCAGAGCTACACGCCCATGCTTCACGCTTTGAAGGAATTCGAGCCTTACGAAGTGGTTGCTACGACGTATCAGGCAATTTCCGGTGCCGGCAAAACGTTCAAGGACTGGCCGGAGATGATCGACAACGTAATCCCTTACATCGGCGGCGAGGAAGAGAAGAGCGAGCAGGAGCCTCTTCGTATCTGGGGCCATATCGAGAACGGAAAGATTGTTAAGGCAGAGGGTCCCGTGATCACGACGCAGTGCATCCGCGTTCCGGTTTCCGACGGACATACGGCTGCCGTATTCGTAAAGTTTAAGAAGAAACCCACGAAGGAGCAGATCCTCGAGTGCTGGAAGAACTTCAAGGGACTTCCTCAGGAACTGAACCTTCCGAGCGCTCCGAAGCAGTTCATCAACTACTTCGAAGAGGACAACCGTCCGCAGTGCGCACTGGACCGCGATATCGAAGGCGGTATGGGTGTTTCGGCAGGACGTCTCCGTGAGGATAAGGTTTACGACTGGAAGTTCGTAGGTCTTTCCCACAACACGAAGCGCGGCGCTGCCGGCGGAGCGATCCTTTCCGCGGAAACGCTTGTAGCTCTCGGTTATATCACGAAGAAGTAATTAAGAAGAGGCCGACCCGCCGCAGGTGATGCGGCGCGGAAAGCCTCTTTTTTGAAAGGTTTTGAAATGAACGCGGAACAAATGTGGAAACGGTCCGGATTAACCGGAACCTATGACAGCTGGTCCTTCGGGGGTGATCCGGACGGGCTGGCGGCACTGTGCCTTTCCGGAAAGAAGCGGGCGACCTCGTCGGCTTTTCCGCTTTATGAGGCGGAGGGCGAGGAACTGCCGCAGTCCGGCGCGTACAGCGTTGTGGCGGACGGCAAAGGAGAAGCCGTATGCATTATCCAGACGCGCCTTGTGAAGATCGTACCCTTTTCGGAGATTACGGAGGAGATGGCCGCAAAGGAAGGGGAAGGCGACGGATCCCTTAAGTACTGGCAGGATGTGCACCGGCCGTTCTTTACGGAGGAGATGGCGGAGGCCGGTCTTTCTTTTGATGAATCCATGAAGGTCGTTTTTGAGGAATTCGTGAGAGTGTATCCGCCCGCGGATGACGGGCAGTACCCGGCCATGCCGAAGCAGGGAGCTTTATACATTATCCGGCACGGGAAGACCGACTGGAACGCACAGTACCGCCTGCAGGGACGTACCGATATTCCCCTCAATGAAGAAGGACGGAAGATGGCGCGCGAGGCCGCGGAGCGATACCGGGAAGAGCTGTTCGAGATATGCTTTTCCTCACCGCTTGTACGGGCGCGTGAGACGGCGGAACTGCTTCTTAAGGGACGGGATATCCCGGTGACGGTCGATGAACGGTTGACCGAGATGGCGTTCGGTGTCTGTGAAGGCACTTCCAACTGCTATAACATTCCGGACAGTCCCGTAAGAGTGTTCTTCTTCCATCCCGAAGCCTATACGAACCCGGCGGAGGGCGGCGAAAGCATTACCGATCTCATCCGAAGGACGGGGGCATTCCTTGAGGAAAAGGTGTACCCGCTGATCCGGGAAGGAAAGAATGTCCTTCTTGTCGGACACGGCGCGATGAATATGAGTCTTGTCGTGCAGGTGTGGGACCTGCCGCTTGAGGAGTTCTGGACGGTCGGGATTGAAAACTGTAAACTGTTAAAACTTATCTAGGAAAAGAAAAAGGCACGATTGCTCTGACAATCGTGCCGTATTTTTTTATGGGATTGATTACTGCACCTGAGGCAGATTGTAAAGCGCGCGGATAATCTTAAAGATACCTTCGAGGCGGTCCTTCTTGCCGTTGACAACGATTGAGAGGATGAATCCGGTGTCGCCGGTTGAGTATTTTGCTTCCTGCACCAGCTCGGTGCTGTCCATACGCAGACCGATGAAGATGTCGCGTTCCACCGCGTCCGCGCCGTCGTCCTTCTCCGGAATGTAATGGAATATAAAGCGCTGCTCTTCGGGGATTCCGTCCAGAATATCCTGCGGAAGGACGGTGGAAAGGTCTCGCAGAATACCTTCCTGCGCATAATGGTTCAAAGCGTCCTCCGTACCGATCATGATATCCATCGCTCCCGCGAAGATATAGGCGGAGATCGTCGTAACGTCGGTCGTGTTGCTCTTTGCGGAGGTCAGACGCTTATCGGAATTGATCTCGGCCTTCTTTGTGTCATAGCCGCTTTTCTCGACAATCTTCTCAAACTGCTGATCCACGATTCCTGGGTCCATCGCGCAGTCAAGGATTACGACAAATGCCAGTTCTTCCGGCTTCGGTTTCAGCGCGTTATAAACAATGTAGCCGAGCAGCGCGAGAATCAGAATGCCGACAAAGGTCTTCCAGAAATAGTAGTTGCGGAAGTACTGCCATTTGCCTTTGGCATCCAGGTTCTTCCAATGCTCGCCTGCGGAACGGTCTTCCGCGCGTTCTCCGTGTATTTTATAAATTTCCGCATCGTCATCGAGCGCGGTTTTCTTTCCTTCCAAATCCTGCATGGCGTCCTCTTTTCCTATCAAAGGTTTCCGTTCGGGAAACCGGTTTTACAACATATACCGAACAGCGGGTTCTTCCGAAGAATGTATCAGTGCGCGAAAATCTGCTCGGCGGCTTCCATGACCTGCTCTGCCCGCATCAGCGGTTTGATCTCATCACGGTACATGAACTCAACGAGAAGCCAGTCGAGAACGGTCGGCTCCTGCGGCTCGTTATAGCCCTGATAAAACAGACTGTCCGGGTAGGAGTAGCTGTCGTTCTGTATGCCTAGCGACTGCACGATCTCCTCTAAGATAACATGATTTTTATTCGTGCGCGTCAGGCTTGTCCGGATTCCGATCTCCGCGGTGGAGATTTCACCGTCGTAGAAATAAATCAGCGAATAGCCGTCGGTATTGACATCGCCGATTGCCTGATAGGCGTACTGCTTATAGCTGTCGTCATCGAGAAACCGGATGACAAGGCGGTAATCCTCACCGTTGTTCTTAAAACGGATGCCCGGAAATCCGGGTACTTTGTTCAGCCCCTCAAAGAGTTTATTCATCACCGCGTAATCATCCTCGTCGGGATTGCCTTCCACGCTCACGATAACCGGGGCAGTCCATTTTTTGATGTAATTATAATCCTTACCGTTCGTATATTCCGCCTGGAGTCCTGTTTCAAGAAAGTACAGAAGGACCTGCTCCGCGGTATAACCGTACTCTTCGGGATGCATTTTATTGTCGGGAACCGGTGTCGGCGTCGGGGCAGCGGTAGGTGTCGGCGTCGATGTCGGAGTGACCGTCGGAGTCTCGGTAGGAGTTATCTCCGTAGGTACCGGAGTCGGAGCCGCCTCGCGCCTCGAGCCGGGCGTTAGTTCATTGTCCTGTCCGCCGCATCCGTAACAAAGCAGCAATGCCGCAAGGATGCAGAAGATCAACAGCAGTTTCTTCATTGTTCTTACCCCCGTGGCAAATATCGTATCACATTTTCCCGAAAGCCGCAAGGAATCCGCTTATATTTCACAAACCGTTGACATATCCGAGAGTAAATAATGCTTGCATTCCGGGGAAAATGTGATATGATACGCTTGTAAATCGAAGCAGGCGGCAGCTCTTATGCCGCGAAGGAGGAAACATGAAGAAACTTATTCTCATGGCTCTCCTTGTTACCGTTTCGGCGGCTGTACTTTCCGGATGTAAAGGCGGCACAAAGAAAGGCGGTAATGGTTCGGTAACAGTCGGAATCACACAGGATTTGGATAGTCTTGACCCTCACAAAGCGGTAGCGGCAGGAACTAAAGAAGTGCTGTATAACATTTTTGAAGGTTTGGTTAAACCTGACGAAAACGGCAATCTTGTCCCTGCTGTAGCAGAGAATTATCTGATTTCCGCGGATGGAACCGAGTACACTTTCAAGCTGCGTAAAGGTGTGAAGTTCCATAACGGAAAGACGGTTACGGCAGAGGACGTTATATATTCTCTGAAACGTTGTGCGGGCATGCTTGAAACCTCCGATCCGGAGGTGCGGGTAGTGGCCGCGCTTTCTGTTATTTCCGACATTACTGCCGAACAGAAGGATGGAGCCGATTACGTTACCATTCATCTTAAGGAAGCCAACACGGAGCTGATCGGGTATCTTACCTGCAGCATCATTCCGAAGGATTATGCCGACCAGAAGACCAAGCCGGTCGGAACCGGTCCTTTCAAATTCGTTTCGTACACTCCCATGAAGAGCTTTATCATGGAGAAGAACAATGATTATTACGGAACGAAAGCACATTTTGACAAAGTCACATTTTCCATCTCCGAGAGCACCGATGCGGCGTTCCTGAAGTTGCAGGCCGGTGAGATCGATGTATTCCCTTATCTGACCGTCGACCAGGCGGAGCAGCTGAAGGACCAGTACAACATCGAGGTCGGTGAGATGAGCCTTGTACAGGGACTGTTCCTGAACAACAAGGTTAAGCCGTTTGATGACATCAAGGTTCGTCAGGCGATGAACTACGCGATCGATAAGGATGAGATCCTGCAGATGCTGAACGGCGGCAAGGGCGCTAAGATCGGAAGCGGCGTATACGCAAGCTTCCGCAGCTATTTCAACAATAACTGCACCGGAACGTACAACTACGATCCGGAAAAGGCAAAGCAGCTTCTGAAGGAAGCCGGATACGAGAACGGATTCACGTTCACCTGCTCCGTTCCTTCGAACTATTCCTACCATGTTCAGACAGCCGAGATTCTCGTATCCCAGCTGAAGAAGGTCGGAATTACCATGAACATTCAGTTGATCGAGTGGGCAAGCTGGATCTCGGATGTATATCAGGGACATCAGTTTGAGTCGACGATCATCGGACTGGATTCGCAGCTCGCACCGAGTGATATTCTGAAGTATTACATCGGCGGAACCGCAAAGAATTTCATCAATTACGAAAGCAGCAAATTCGACAGCCTCTATAAGGAAGCCATGGCGACGACCGACGAGGCGAAGAAGAAGGAACTGTACGCGCAGGCACAGCAGTGTCTTGCGGACGATGCCGCTTCGGTATTCCTGCAGAGCCCGTCTCTGATGGTTGCCGTAAAGAAAGGCCTCGCCGGATATAAGTTCTATCCGGTTTACGTACAGGATATGGCGTCTTTGAAGAAGGCGGAACGATAAAACATAAGGAGGGAGCACCATGAAGGCAGCGAGAAAGATTCTATCGATGGCAGCTGCTGTTGTGGTGCTCTCTTTTGTTACTTTCCTGGCATTTGCCATCCTTCCGGGCGACGCCGCGCAGGCGAGACTCGGAACCGATGCGACTCCCGAGCAGGTGGAAGCGTTACGTGAGGAGATGGGTCTGAACGACAACGTGCTCGTCCGCTACGGCCGCTGGGTGAACGGCGTGCTGCACGGCGATCTCGGAACCTCGATCCGGTTCCGCTGCCCGGTTACGGACCTCTTTAAGCAGATGCTTCCGAACACGCTGCTTTTGGCAGGCGTCGCATTTGCCATCATTCTTGTCCTGTCCTTCCCGCTCGGCATGCTTTATGCCCGTTATCCGGGAAGTGTCGGGGACCGCTTCGGCGTATTTTTGAACCAGACATTTATGGCAATCCCGGGATTCTTCCTCGGCATTGTCGTTTCGGTTGTGCTCGGCATCGGGCTCAAACTGTTCGTCCCGGGTGCATTTGTCTCCTATGACGAAGGACTCGGCGCGTGCCTTGCGTACCTGTTCTTCCCGGCGCTTTCCATCGCCCTTCCGAAGGTTGCGATGACCGTCCGGTTCCTTCGAAGCGCGCTTCTTACGGAAAAGCAGAAGGATTATGTCCGTACGGCGCGGAGCAAGGGTATCGGCGAATGGGAGATCATCGGAAAGCACCTGATGCCGAACGCTCTCGCGGCTTCGGTAACGTTCCTCGGCGTTATCGTTTCGGAAATCGTTGCCGGAAGCATTGTCATTGAGCAGGTGTTCGGCGTGAACGGTCTCGGCCGGCTTCTCGTAAGCTCGGTCGCGAACCGCGACTACGATGTGGTGCAGGCGCTCGTTCTTTACATCGGCATTGTCGTCATCGTCCTCAACGGCGTAATTGAATCGCTGGTGCAGAAGGGGGGCGAGACGGAATGAAGAAATACCGCTCCTTTAACTTCATATGCGGCGGCGTGTTCCTCGGTCTGACGGCGCTTCTCGTGCTGTGGGGACTGTTCCGTACGCCGTATGACCCGACCGCGATCAATGCGGCCTTGAAGAACCACGGGCCGTCTCTTGCGCATCCGTTCGGAACGGACCAGCTCGGCCGAGATGTACTGAGCCGTGTTATGGTCGGCGCGAGAACCTCGTTTCTGATCGGAGCCGCGACGATTCTGATCGGCGGTGTGATCGGTACCGTGATCGGTGCGCTTGCCGGTTTCTTCGGCGGGCTTTTCGATACGATCGTCATGCGTATCAACGACAGCCTGCTTGCGTTTCCGAGCATCCTGCTGGCGCTTGTTCTCGTGTGCATCTTCGGTACGGGTGAGAAGAACGTCATCCTTGCCCTCGGCATCCTGTTCATCCCGAGTATCGCGCGTGTCGTGCGAAGCGAGATCAAAAAGCAGGTTCCGATGGATTATGTTGCGAACGCGAAGCTCCTCGGCGCAGGGAAGATGCGCATCCTGTTCGTTCATATTCTGCCGAATATCCGTGCGACGCTTCTTGTCACGATGGCAGTCGGATTTAATAACGCGGTACTTGCCGAGGCAGGACTCAGCTACCTCGGACTCGGCGTACAGCCGCCGAAGGCAAGTCTCGGAAGAATGCTCAGCGAAGGACAGAGCTATCTGCGTCTCGCACCGTGGACGGTACTGTTCCCGGGCATTATCCTCGCACTTTGCGTACTCGGCGTTACATTGATCAGCGACGTTTATTCCGGCAACTCCGCCGATACGGAGGACCCGGTTAAGGCGCGCCGGATTATCCGCCGCTTCTTACGGGAGAAATATCCGGAGGAACCTGCGGAAAAGGAGAAGCCGGATGCCGGTACGGTTCTTACGGTGAAGAACCTGCGCATCGCATTTGCCTCTGAGACCGATGCGCCCAATGAAGTGGTACACGGAATCTCGTTCCGCATGAAGCCGGGCGAGAAACTCGGCATCGTCGGAGAGTCGGGAAGCGGCAAGAGCGTGACGGCGCTTTCGGTAATGCACCTGCTGCCCGAGAAAGGCGCCGCGATCGGAGATATTTCGGTTACTTACGAAGATGAAAAGGGCTTCCACAAGGTGGATATGTCCCATTATAACGCAAAGGAAATGCAGCGTTATCGCGGCGCGGAGATCGCCATGGTATTCCAGGAGCCGATGTCCTCGCTGAATCCTTCGATGAAGATCCGCCGGCAGATGGCCGAGATGCTGACGCACGGCGAACGCAGATGGACCAAGGAGGAAGTGCAGGCAAGGCTTACGGAAGCACTTCTGGAGGTTGACCTGCAGGATACGGACCGCATCCTTTCGAGTTATCCGTCGAAGCTTTCCGGCGGACAGAGGCAGCGTATCATGATCGCGATGGCGATGCTCAATCATCCGAAGGTGCTGATCTGCGACGAGCCGACAACGGCGCTTGACGCGGAAACGCAGGAACAGATATTGTGTCTGCTGGAGCGCCTGCAGAAGAAGTACCGGACGGCAATCCTCTTCATTTCCCATGACCTCGGAATCGTGAAACGGCTGTGCGACCGCGTCATGGTATTCCATAACGGCGTTGTGGTGGAGGAAGGCAGTGCGGACGAGATCTTCGAGAGTCCGAAGGAAGATTATACGAAGCAGCTGATCGCGGCTTCGGAGGGGGCGGATTTCGCGAAGAAGATGGAGGTTCCCGAGGATTCGGAGGAGATTGTTAAGATTTCCCACCTTCATATGGCATTCGGACGTATGCGAGGATTCAAACCGTTACGCTACCGCACGAAGGTGCTTACAAACTATAACCTCTCCGTAAAACGCGGCGAGGTATACGGAATCGTCGGACGAAGCGGTTCCGGAAAGTCCACGCTTGCGAAATGCCTGTGCGGACTGTTGCGGCCGCTGGTCGGAACGATGGAGATCAAAGGAAAAGTCGGGATGGTATTCCAGGATCCTTACGGAAGTCTGAACCCGCAGAAATCGGTTCTGTGGCTTCTCGAGGAGCCGCTCCGGATCCGCAAGGTTCCGAAGGAGGAACGAAGGGCAAGGGCAAAGGAAATGCTTCAGTCGATCGGTCTTCCCGAGGATTACGGCGAGAGAAAGATTACGCAGCTTTCCGGCGGACAGCGGCAGCGTGTGGCTATCGGTATGGCGCTGATGTCGCAGCCGGAGATCCTGGTTCTCGATGAGCCCGTATCCGCGCTTGACGTAACCGTCCAGGAGCAGATACTGGCGCTTCTTACGGAGCTTCATAACCGGTATCATCTGACTTATATATTCATCACGCATGACCGTGCGGTCATGAACCGGTTCGCAACGAAAGTCGAAGTATGGTAAAAGAAAACGGCGGGTCAGTCGCAAGACTGAAACCCGCCGGTTTTTATTTTGTATTCTTTCGTTTTATCATCCGATGCCGATGCACTCATGGCAGATCCGGATTGCCTTATTCAGTACGTCCTGAACGCCGCCGCCGAAGATACCTGCAAGCAGTAGAGTAACACCGAGAACAAGCAGAGCAAGCCGTACAATGAGTAGAATCGTCTTGCGGGAATCGGAAGGCCTCTTTCCGGAAGTGTTCCTTGTTCCGTCAGGTGCGGAGGCATTCTCTGAAAAGTCCGAAACAGACACGGGCGTTTTCTTTCCGGACTCCTTCACGGTGTCCTTAAAACCGTAATGAATTGCGCCTTCGGGACACGAGGCGATACACTGCCCGCAGTGTATGCACTCACGGTCGCGGACCTTTTTGATATCCATCGGACAGGCATGAACGCAGGCGTTGCAATGGGTGCAGCGGTCCGGGTCCACGCGGATGCCGAATACCGCGACCGGCTGAAAGAACGAATAAACCGCTCCTAGCGGACATACGAAACGGCAGAACGCGCGGAAGCAGAAGATGCATAAAAGAAGAATTGCGCAGAGCAGAAATACCTTCCACGTGAAGAGACGCCCGGTCAGCGTCCGCAGAACGGGATTCTTAAATACGAGCGGAATCCCCGCTTCAAAGGTTCCCGCGGGGCATATGTATTTGCAGAAGCCCGGTGCCAGCTTCCAGAGAGGAATGATCAGGACAAATGCAAACAGTACAACATACTTAAACAGCGAAAGAATCCGCGTCACGCGGCTTTTTTTGATCTTCGGAACGGGAATCTTATGCAGAAGGTCCTGGATCAGGCCGAAAGGACAGAGGAAGCCGCAGATGAACCGGCCGAGCAAGAGTCCGAACAGCAGGATGGTACCGAGAATGTAGTAGGGAATCCGGTAGCGGGAACCGACAAGAGCCGTCTGGAGGCTGCCGAGAGGGCAGGAAGCGACAGCGCCCGGGCAGGAATAGCAGTTAAGTCCCGGCACACAGACACCTTTCGTGTCGCCCTTATAAATCTTTCCTTCGGCAAATCCGCGGAAATGGCAGTTATAAAGAACCGCGGCCATAAGCTGGACGTAGTGCCGTTTCGGAAAGAGCCTCTGTTTCTTAGGAGTATCGGTCATGGAATAAGTCCTTTCGGATATTTCGCGCGGCAGCAGCTTTACGGCGACAGGGGATCATTTTCCAATCACGGCATCGACATCCTTGCGGTAATCCTGATAGGAGCGGGAGCCGACATAAATCTTCTTAATGATGCCGTCTTTTATGAGAAGCGTGTACGGAATGTAGTCGCTCGGATAGTAGTCACCGATTGCAGTGCCTTCGACCGTTGAGAAAAGAGAGTCGCTGTAGGAATTCTGCTTGCAGAACTGCTTTACGTCGGTAATCGGGTCACTGACGCTTAGACAGCAGACGGTAAAGTTTTCGATACCGTCATTCGCGAGTTTCTGCAGGTCCGGCATCTCCTTGACGCACGGACCGCACCAGGTCGCCCAGAAATTGAGAAGAACCATACCGTCATCATGGTCGGACATACGGAAGATGGATCCGTCAAGAAGTGTTACGCTGAATTCCGGGGCAACATCTCCCTCCGCCAGTTCTTTCTTCGTTCCGGTCCTCGTATCGGCGTTCGGACGGTTCGGAAACTTTTCGGGCTTCTCCGTCGGAACGGTTTCGCCGGTCGGGACGCCGGCTCCGGTCGTGGCGGAAGCATTGTTTGCGGGAACTTTGGTGACGTCATTCTCACCGACTGTTGATTCGCAGCCTGTGAGCACGGCGGTTAGGAGTAAAAGAGCAAGGAACAGGCATGTCATCGGACGAAGTCCGTTAATCAATTTTTTCATGATCATTGAAGCCGGCGGATACACCGGCATATCCTTTCCCCGGCAGAGCCGGACTGAACGGCGAGGTATATGCCCAACCGTTATGGAACGTATTATAGCACATTTTCCCAGAGGATTCCACACGGGAATTGCGCCGGCATGGGCGGTATGGTATAATGTTAAGAACGGTAAGGGGGCCGTTATGTATGAGCCGGAAAGCAATAGACGGATATGAATATGAGAAAGTGTGCGCGGAATATCTGCGGCGGAAGGGCTTTCGGAAAGTGCGCGTAACGAAGGCAAGCCGGGACCAGGGGGTAGATATTCTCGCGAAGAAGCGGCGCAAGACATACGCCGTGCAGTGCAAATACTATGCCACTCCGGTCGGAAACAAAGCCGTGCAGGAGGTGTACGCCGGCGCGTCATTCTACGGATGCGACCGGGCGATGGTGATCACCAACGCGAGCTTTACGAAGGGAGCTTATGAGCTGGCGGAAACGCTTGATGTGGAACTGGTTTCGGATGTGGATCCGTCTAGGACCATGTTCGGCATTGTAGACCTGATCGCGGCGCTTCTGATGCTTGCCGTAATCGGCTGTTACATCGCGGAGAGAAAGGAACTCTTCTCGCTGGGTAATCTGATTCCCGGTGTCATGCGCGAGTGGCTTTATCTCGGTGCGGGAATGATTCTCGTGCTGCTTATTATCCTCGGATCGATCCGCCGGAACCGCTACCGTTTCCGCGATGAGGAAACTGAAGAAGAGGACGAGGCGGAGCAGTAAAACGAATTAGAAAATTATACAATCTTTGTATATGATATTCTATTGCCTAATTCCCTGCCTTCCCCGTAAACTGACGGTATAGGGTGAAGACTCTAAAACAGAACGGAGAGGAAATAAGATGAAGACAATCGATATCGTTAACGGACCGCAGAAGGCATCGGCGATCATTCAGGGGTGTATGCGAATGCCGGGTCTCAGCCCGGAGGATGCGGCAAAGGTGATCCGCACGGCTTATGACTGCGGCGTGAATTTCTTCGACCATGCCACCTGCTACGGAGCGGGTGCTGCCGAGACGCGTTTCAGCGAGGCTTTCCCGATGACGGGAATCCGCCGCGGGGACATCTATATCCAGAGCAAATGCGGACTGTGTTTCGACCGCAATGAATTTGACTGGACCAGAGAAAACATTTTAGAGAGTGTCGACGGGATTCTTGACCGTCTGAAGACGGATTATCTCGATACCCTGCTGCTTCACCGTCCGGACGTGCTGTTCGACCCCGAAGAGGTGGCGGAGGCATTTGACGTACTCGAGAAGTCCGGAAAGGTACGTCATTTCGGTGTCAGCAACCTGGTGCCGATGCAGATCGAACTCCTTAAGAAATACGTGAAGCAGCCGCTTATCATCAACCAGGTACAGCTCTCCTTAGAGCAGTCCCAACTGATCGACCAGGCGCTTTACATGAATAATAAGACAACCGATTTCTCGGTGAACCGTGACGGCAACGCGCTCGACTACTGCCGCCTGAAGGACATTACGATCCAGGCATGGTCGCCGCTTCAGTACGGCATGTTCGGAGGCTCGTTCATCGACAATCCGAAGTTCCCGAAGATGAACGAAGCGCTGCAGAAGATCGCGGATCGCGAGGGTGTGTCCAAAGCCGCAGTCGCTATCGCGTGGATACTTCGTCACCCGGCGAAGATGCAGGCCATCATCGGTTCGATGAACCCGGAGCATATCAAGGATGCGTGCGCCGCTTCCGATGTGAAGCTTTCGCATCATGATTGGTACGAGCTGTATCTTGCGGCAGGCAAATTCCTTCCGTAAGCGCTCTGAAGAAGTCCGGAAAAGGGGCAGAGCAGTCATATTTTCCTGAAAAAAGCCCGTTGTTTAAAGGATGAGAAATGGCGGGAAATAATAATTCTACCGATGTAGAAAGGAGACAAAGCCTATGGCAGGCGGAGGCGGACGTATGGGGGGCCCTTTTGCAAGGGGCTTCATGACGGAGGAGGAGAAAGCGAACCAGCCTAAGATTACGAAAGCACTGCTGAAAAGAGTATTTTCGTATCTCACACCGTATTGGAAACAGTTTGCATTTGTACTTGTATGCATCGCGGTTTCCTCGGTAATGTCACTGTACCCTTCGGTACTGACCGGTAAGATTCTCGATGAAGGCATCATCGGCCGGAACAAGAAGATGCTGATCATTCTGATCATCGCGTCGTTCGGTCTGACGCTGGCATCCAACCTGATCGGCGTACTCGAAGCATATCTCAATGCGTGGATCGCGCAGCACATCACGTACGATATGCGGAACCAGATGTTCAAACATCTGCAGAAGATGTCGCAGCGGTTCTTCACATCGAACAACCAGGGCGATATCATCACCCGAATGACGAGTGATATTTCGGGTGTCGAATCCGTTATCACGAATACCTTCCGTAATATCCTTTCGAACTCCATCACGCTGATCGTAGCTCTCGTGATGATGTTCCGGATGAACTGGATGCTCGCGCTGCTCGGTGTCTGCATCATTCCGCTTTTCGTTATCCCGACGAGAAAGGCCGGCAAAACGCGTTGGAAACTGACCGGCGAAGCACAGCAGTGCAACGACGAGATCAACGGTATCCTGAACGAAACGATGTCGGTAAGCGGACAGCTGCTTGTGAAGCTGTTCGGTAAGGAAAAGAAGGAGTACGGACGCTACAAGGATGCGAACGGCCGCATGATCCGCCTCAACATCCGTGAGCGCATGGCAGGCCGCTGGTTCTTCGTCGTGCTGAATACCGTTACGAACATCGGCCCGATGCTTTTATATCTGGTCGGCGGTATTTTGATCATTGATTACAATAAGAACATATCCCCCGGTGACATCACCGTTCTTGTGGGACTGCTCGGACGCACTTATATGCCGGTCAACAACCTGTTGAACATTCAGGTCGACTGGATGCGTTCGATGGCACTCTTTACCCGTATCTTCGAATACTTCGATATGCCCGTGGAGATTGAAAATGCACCCGACGCGGTGACTCCCGAATCCACGAGCGGCGAAGTGGAATTTGACCATGTTGATTTCTCGTACGATCCGGAAAGGAAGATACTCAAAGATGTTTCCTTCCGGCTGGAAAGCGGGCACAGCATTGCGATCGTCGGGCCGTCCGGCTCGGGTAAGAGTACGATCATCAATCTGATCCCGCGTCTCTATGATGTCCAGTGCGGATCAGTCCGCTTCGGCGGTGTCGATGTCAGAAAGCTTGACCTGTCGTTCCTTCGCAAGAATGTCGGCGTGGTTTCCCAGGAAACCTATCTTTTCAACGGAACGATCCGTGAGAACCTCCTTTACGCAAAGGAAGACGCGACCGAAGAAGAGATGATCGAAGCCTGCAAAAAGGCCAATATCTACGATTTCATTTCTTCGCAGGAAACGGGTCTTGACACGATGGTCGGAAACCGCGGACTGAAGCTGTCGGGCGGTGAGAAGCAGCGTATCTCGATCGCGAGAGTATTGCTTAAGAACCCTGCGCTTCTGATCTTCGACGAAGCAACCTCGGCACTCGATTCCATTTCCGAGAGCAAGATTCAGGAAGCCATCGATCCGATCATCGAGGAACGGACGAGTATTCTGATCGCGCACCGTCTTTCGACGATTCTTGCGGCCGACGAAATCCTTGTTGTAAAGGACGGAGAGATCGTGGAGCGCGGCCAGCACAGTGAACTTGTTAAACTCGGCGGCGTTTACACCGAACTTTACAATACGCAGTTCAATCGTCCTCTCGGTAATATGGAGAAGATTGAGGCTGCGGAAGCAGAGGAGGAAACTCCGGCAGAGGAGGCAGCTTCCGGCACCGGAGAGATTGTATTATAAGACTATTTCATCGGCCGCCTTCGGGCGGCCGGTTTGCAGGAGAGACACCGTATGTGGACGATTGTTTTAATCGCGGTTTGTATTCTTATGATCGGCAGCCTGATCTATCTCGGAAGCAGGATGTCGCATTTTCCGCTGCTCGGAAAACTTGCCGATAAGAATGCGTTCGGACGGTGGGTCGTACGTCTGATTCCGCTCATCGTATTCGCCGGTTTCGCGGTTTTCGATTTCGTGAATTCGGTAATCTTTCTGATTCATCTGACCGTATTCTGGATTGCGGCGGACCTGCTGTTCCGGCTGTTCACAAAGCGCGGTAAAGAAGAGAAGAAGCCGCGGACGTATGCGGCGGCCTGGATTGCCGTCGGTGTCTGCGTGATCTATTTCATCATCGGTTATTTCTGCGCGCATCAGGTGTTCCGAAAGGAATACACGATCACGACGGAGAAGGATCTCGGGACGCAGAAACTGCGGGTGGCGCTGATCGCGGACTGCCACATCGGAAGCACATTTGACGGCGAAGGCTTCGCCCGGCATCTCGCGGAAATCCAGAAGATGAAGCCGGATGTCCTTGTGATTGTCGGCGACTATGTGGACGACAGCACGAAGAAGGAGGACATGCTTCGCGCGGGACAGGCACTCGGCGGATTCGAAGCGAAGTACGGCGTATTTTACGTGTACGGCAATCACGACAAAGGATACTATAACAGCCGCGGCTTTACCGCGGATGAGCTTGCGGCGAACCTTCGGGAGAACGGCGTGACGATCCTCGAGGATGCAAATGTCATGCTGAGCGAGGGCGTGTGTCTGATCGGCCGTAAGGACCGCAGTGACCGCAGCCGGAAAGGCATGGCGGAACTGATGGAAGGCATAGACACGAGCCTTTACACGATTGTACTCGATCATCAGCCGAACGACTATAAATCGGAGGCGGAAGCCGGCCCGGACCTTGTGCTTTCGGGACATACGCACGGCGGGCAGATGATACCGATAGGCCTGATCGGACGTATAAGCGGCGCGGACGACCGCTCCTACGGAACCGAGAAGCGCGGCAATACAATGTTTCTCGTAACGTCCGGAATCTCCTGCTGGGCACTTGATTTTAAGACCGGAACGAAGTCGGAATATGTGATCATTGACCTGGTAGGAAATGTGAAATGAAAACCGCTGCCGGCTTTATACCGGGAGCTATGATTTTGAGCAGATCACGGCATTGATAAAGCAGAAGACATCCTGCAGATTAGGAGAGCCCGCTTAGTGCGGGCTTTTTTGATGCGGAATAACCGGCCGGCCGATTGACGGGCAAGACAACGGGGGTTAAAATATTAACCGGCGGTTAAGATGCATCGGCTGTTCATTATCTGGAAATAAAGTACCTGTCGAGTATACTGAAATTGCGATATCGTAATAAACCATGAAAGGATGATACTTATGACAATTCGGATAGGAGACAATATCAAACGTCTGCGTACACAGAGGAAGGTTACGCAGGAACAGCTCGCGGAGGCGCTCAGCGTGTCTTCGGTAGCCGTGAGCAAATGGGAACGCAGCGAGACAATGCCGGACATCGCTCTGCTTCCGAAACTCGCTTACTTTTTTCAGGTTACGATTGATGAACTGATGAGCTACGACGCCTGCGCGGTGGAACTGGAGATTCAGGAGTTTCTGAATGCGCACGCGAAAGCGGCTGAGGAAGGCCGTTTCGGAGAACTGCTGACGCTTTCGACGGATGCGTATACGCGGTATCCGAATGATTATCGCGTGATGAGCTGCTACATGTGGGACCTGGCCGGCGGGTATGCGGATAACGACCCTGCAGTGCTTTCGGATCGCGGCGATGAGCTCGGTAGCCTGTGCGGCCGGATACTGGACGGATGTACTGACGCATTTCTCAGAAGAGACGCGTATGTGATGAAGGGAAAGCTTCTTCACGCCGCAGGAAAGACCGAAGAGGCACTCGCGCTTTACCGAAGAGAACTGCCGGACTGGTACCAGACTGCCGGACAGAAGAGCGAGCAGCTGTTTTCGAAGGATACGCCGGAATTTGCGTCGGCGCTTGCAGGGAACATTACGGAGCTCGGAAAGTTTCTGTTAAACAAGATTTCGAAAGAAATATGGTTCTGCGGGCCGGAACGAAGCACGGAAGAAAAGACGGAACTGGCAGCAGAGGTTTGCGAGGCGGTGACGGCATTTCCCGCTCTCGGTGAGGAACAGCGGAAAGCTCTGACGGCATACTTTGCGGGGGACTTTATACTGAAACTTCAGAACTTCGGCGGGGATGCCGCGAAGAAATGCCGTGAAAGGATGGAAACTTATCGGTAAACCATCGGAAAGCACATCGCGATGATTGCGGAGATTGCACATTGCCTTTTTCGTATGGTCTGCTATACTGGGATCAGAACAATTCGGGGTTTCCGGATTGACGCGGAGGGGAAATGAAGAAACAGACGAAGCGGTTATGGTATCTGTGTGCCGCTGTACTGATCATTGCAGCGGAAGTAATCATCGCGAAATATGTGCATGATGATTTCGTCCGCCCGTATCTGGGCGACGTTCTTGTTGTGATAGCCGTTTATACTGTTGTACGGACGGTGCATCCGGAAGGGTGGCCGCTGCTGCCGGCGGGTGTATTCGCATTTGCCGTAACGGTCGAAGTTCTGCAGTATTTCCGCATAACGGAGGTGCTCGGCGTCTCGGATAACCGGTTTCTCAGAATTTTAATCGGCGGTACCTTTGATTGGAAGGATATCCTCTGTTACGCGGCAGGATGTATGCTGCTTGCGGTATGGGAAATGATACGCGCGAAGAAAATGGGATTAAGGAATATTGAGAAGGAAACACAACCGATGAAACATATTGAAGTAGTGGCAGCAGTGATCCGCCACGGAGACAGGATTTTCGCGACGCAGCGCGGGTACGGAGACTTCAAGGACCGCTGGGAATTTCCGGGCGGAAAGATGGAGCCCGGCGAATCAAAGGAAGCGGCGCTTGTGCGCGAGATCAGAGAAGAACTGGACACGGATATTACCGTTGAAGGTCTCATTAAGACGGTCGATACGGATTATCCGGCGTTTCACATTACGATGCACGTATTTTGGTGTTCCGTTGTCAGCGGAGAACTGAAGCTTTTAGAGCATGAGGCAGCCCGCTGGCTTGACATCAATGAGAATCTGCCGAAGGCGGTCGACTGGCTGCCGGCGGACCTGGAGGTTGTGGAGGAACTGCTGAAACAGGCAGGGGTACAGGCGTAACAAAGGAGGTAACCGATGAAGACAATCCGCCTTGGAAAGACGGGAATTGAGAGTCCGCAGAATGCTTTCGGAGCGTTGCCGATCCAGCGTGTACCAATGGAGGAGGCTGTCCGCATCCTTCGTGCCGCGTATGACGGCGGAATGGTGTTCTTTGATACGGCAAGAGCGTATTCGGACAGTGAAGAGAAATTAGGCGCCGCATTTGACGGTATGCGGGATAAGGTGTTTATCTCCTCGAAGACGATGGCGACAACTCCGGAGAAGTTCTGGGAGGACCTTGAAACGACACTTCAAAAGCTCCGCACCGACTATGTCGATATCTATCAGTTTCATTGCGTAAAGCAGTGCTATAAGCCCGGCGACGGGACCGGCATGTATGAGGCAATGGTAAAGGCAAAGGAGCAGGGCAAGATCCGTCACATCGGCATTACCGCCCACAAGATCGGCGTGGCTGAAGAGATTGTCGCAAGCGGACTTTATGAGACACTGCAGTTCCCGTTCTCCTATCTTGCGAGCGACCGCGACGTGGCGCTCGTAAAGTCGTGCGAAGCGGCCGGAATGGGTTATATCGCGATGAAAGGGCTTTCCGGCGGACTTCTCAATAACGCGGAAGCCTGTATGGGATTCATGTCGCAGTACGAGGTGCTTCCGATCTGGGGCATTCAGCGGATGGAGGAACTTGCGCAGTGGCTTAGCTTCTTTACGAAGGATGTCACCTATACTGATGAACTCCGTGCGTTTGTGGAGCGCGACCGGAAGGAACTGATGGGAGAGTTCTGCCGCGGCTGCGGATACTGCTCGCCGTGTACGGTCGGCATCGTTATCAACCAGTGCGCGCGTATGTCGCAGATGATCCGCCGCGCGCCGTCGCAGGCTTGGCTTACCGATTACTGGAAGACCGAAATGGCACGGATCGACCAATGCATTGACTGCGGCATGTGCAAGACGCGATGCCCGTATGAACTGGACATCCCGACGCTTTTACGGAAAAACCTGGCGGATTACCGCGAGATTCTTGCCGGGCGAGTAAAGGTTTAGAAGAGGAAAATGCTATGAAGGTAATTACAAGACAGATGACACGAGGGCATATCATCCTGATCCTTTCCGACGGCAGGTACCTCTATATCTCCGGGGAAATGGTCATGGACGGAACCTTTTACGCCTGTTACGGCGGAGACTGGTACTGGATCCGGGAACCGAAGAAGCAGATCATCCTGCTTGATGATAAGGATATCATTGCTCCGCTCACGAATTCGGAAAAGGAAAGCATGCTCCCTGTGATAAAGGAGTACAGTGACAGTGAGCGGTATAAGATTATCGTGGATTAGAGGGGCGGAATGGAGACATTGAACGACTATCTTCGAAGGACATTCGGAGAGAAAGTATATAAGTTATCGCTGAGCAGCGGCTGTACGTGTCCGAATCGGGACGGAACCATCGGAACAGGCGGCTGCTCGTTCTGTTCTGAGGGCGGATCGGGAGAGTTCGCGGCTGCCCCGGCCCCGATTGCAAAGCAGATTTCCGAAGCGAAGAAACGCATCGCCGCAAAGACCGATGCGAAGAAGTTCATTGCGTATTTTCAGGCATATACGAATACCTACGGCGATGTTCGGCGGCTGGAAGCACTGTACCGGGAAGCAATCGAAAATCCGGAGATTGTTGCGCTTTCGCTCGGAACCCGTCCGGACTGCATCGGGGACGATGTCCTTGCGATGCTGAAACGGCTCAACGAGATGAAACCGGTATGGGTGGAACTCGGTCTTCAGACCGTACATGAAAAGACGGCGGAGCGCGTGAACCGCGGTTATAAGCTGCCGGTATTTGAAGACACCTACCGCAGGCTCAAGGAAGCCGGACTGACGGTGATCGTGCATGTCATATTCAACCTTCCCGGCGAGACGCGGGAGGATATGCTCGATACGGTTCGTTACCTTGCGAATCTTACACCGCATTTAGACGGGATTAAGCTGCAGATGCTGCAGGTCCTTTCCGGGACGAGGCTTGCGGACGAATACGCCGCGGAGCCGTTCCCGCTGATGAATCTTACGGAGTATGCCGCGCTTTTAAAGGATGCGGCGGCACTCCTTCCGAAGGAGACCGTAATCCACCGGCTGACCGGCGACGGACCGCGGAAACTTTTGATCGCGCCGCTCTGGTGTCTTGATAAAAAACACGTGATGAATACGATCCGTAAGACGCTCGGCATTTCCTGAAAAGAAGAAATCCGCACGGCACACGGCCGATGCGGATTCCGTATTGCAAATGTATTACGCAAGCCCCGGTTTGCAAGAGCGTCCTTCCTGTCTCCGGTAGTAATAATAGATTTCCTCTGTGGCAAGAGCCATCTTCGTTACGGCCCAGTCGCGCCCGTGCGGATAAGTGTACCACGTGTCCGTGAGCGTATTCAGATCGACGCAGTCGCCGTATTTTCCCAGATATTCATACTCAATATGAACCGAATACTGTGTCTTCGCGGGAATCTCCATGGAAAAGGGATTCCCTTCGTCGTCGGTTCCGTTCACATGGAATCCGGTCATATCATGAACCATCGTTCCGTTTCCGAGCCTTACGAACCGGTCGGCGTTCGGGAGCGAATCCACATGAACTTCCAGTTCTCCGGTTGAATAGGTGCCGGCTTCCACCTCGGCGCGCACATTTGCCCGCTCCCATTCATACCAGTCCGGGATGTGGGAAAATGTGACCGCGGACGGATACTCCGCCGCACTCGGTTTCGCAGTGTCGTTAAGCGACAGTTCGCTTAAAGGACTCATCGTCCAGCGGCTTCCGCATGCTTCGCAGAACAGCTCCGTTCCCTTACTGTTCATACGGAATTCCGTGCGGCACACGGGACACTGGTACAGAATCTTGTGAAGTCCTTCCGCACGGCCTTTGTAGCCGGTCTTTATGCCGCGTTCCTTCTGCCAGGCAAAATCGTCATATTGAAACATCTCCACGATCTTCCGGTTCACTTCGTCCACCGACGCGGACGCAAGTTCCCCGGGCGTAAAGATGCAGGTCATCTCTGCTTCCGTAGGCTTCACCTTACGGTCGTGCAGATTCCAGAACGGCGAATTCACATGATGCCCGTGACAGATCATCGTCACAACGGGAACCTTCAGCAGTTTGCAGAGCTTTCCGAGAGACTCGGGAAGGACCGCTGTCGTTCCGCATAAGGAATAGCGCGCTTCAGGGTAGATCACGGCGATGTCGCCGTTTTGGATGACGCGCCGCAGCTGCTTTACGAGAACGATATCGTTCGTAAACTTCCGTTTGCAGATGCAGCCGACATTCCGAAGCAGCTTCTCGCGGCCGATGAAGCCGTCAATCGCCACGACATAGTTGGCTCTTTTCGGAAAGATGGCTTTGGTCGCAACCTTGAAATCAAGAAACGCGTTATGGTTGCACAGAAGAACGTACGGCGGCTTAAGGCCTTCCGTGCGGACCTTTGTGATCTTCGCATGGTGCTTCCATACGTCAGGAAGACTCAGCATAATGGTTAACGGCCGCAGATACCATTTCGTGCGGACCGGCGGCTTTCCCATATCGAACCGGGTAAAATTCTTACAATCCATAAAGGGTACTCCCTTCCCTTTGATTCTTATCAATCATACCATATTTGACGGAAGCCGACAATAGCGGAGCATAGAACGGACCGGCGCATCCGCATAGGTTGTTTCAGGCCTCGGCTTGAGAGTTGCGGATGATTATGATAAAATCAAAGAATAAGGCGGGAGATCATGCGGCAAAGGAGACTCAGATGAAGAAGAAAATCACCAGGATTATTTCAACAACCGCGATAACGGCCGGTGTTATTACAGGCATCGTATATTTCGTATGGCTTCTGTTCTGCCCGAACGATATGACGCTCGGCGGAAACGTACGGATCTTTATGAGCAAAGCACTTCGAAACGGAATCCGGTTTGAATATCTTTTCGTACTGATCGGAATTCTTTTGATCTATCTGCTGCCGCTTCTTATACTGCTCAGAGATTCGAATAACAACGGTATCGACGGAATCGGAGAAGCGCTGGCATTTGTGATCCTGATCCGACTGTTCCGGGCGGTGGTTGCATTTGTCCTTCTTTTTGTTAATCCGATCCGCATTTTGATCAAATATCACAGTGCGTACGGAGAGGCAGTTCCGAAGGTATGGGGAATACTCAGCATCATCGTGACGCTTCTGCCCGTGTTCGCGGCGCTCCTCGTAATCTTCGAGGTGCAGATTGACAACTGGTTTTTCAACCGCAAATACTGCACCGCTCCCGGCGGTTACCGGAAGGATGAGGCGGACTACGTTAAGCCGTCGGTTTTCTTCTGGGAACTGGGCGACCGCGGACTGCTGGCGGGAGAGAAGTATTATCCGCTTATCGAAAAACTGAACGGCAAATATGCCCCGCAGTCGGTGCTTAATTCGAAGGCATATTATCCCCTGTCGAGAATGTCGGCACTCCGTAAAAGCACATATTACGATAAAATGGAGTCGTGTGAGGCAATCCTTCCGGATTCCGAGGTAACGGCGCCGGTTTACATATATCACGCGATTCTCGCAATCCCCGAAGAGGGCGGCATGCTGCAGTATATTCCGGCAGCCCGTTTTCAGGAGCAGGGATATATCAAAGGCAATTTCGCACCGCTCTTTCAGGACTTTTATCTGGAGTGCAAGATTATCTTTGCGGACGGCGATCTGTATGCGGTTATCGGTTCCGAAGAGAGTTTTGATATCAGAAAGAGTTTTGATGAGAAAAAGATCGATATGGATGACAGGCCGTATCAGATCATCCTTACCGAAAAGGATACGATTACGACCTATGCCGAAGAGCAGTACTGTCCGAACGGATCAATCCGGATCGCATACGGGGATTTTGAGATGCTTCCGAATACGGAGAAGCCCTTCTGCGGAAGAGCGTATCCGTTACGAAAGGTGGAAAGAATTGACGCCGATACGATCAACCGTATTGCGGCGGAAATGCAGAACGGTATCCTGAAGGATGCTGTCGAATACCATTTAAGAATACGTTCGTAGGATTTCCTCGGCGACTTCGCGCTTCGATACACAGCGGTCCATAGCCTGTTTTTCGATATAGCGGTGAGCCTGCGGCTCGTCCATGTTAAGCGAGGCGATGAGCTGCCATTTGGCGCGGTTTACGAGACGGATTTCTTCCATTTTGGCTTCCACGGATAGAGTGGTCTTTTCAAGCTTGCGGAGACGTTCGCGGGCGCTGGACATCCACTCAAGCGCAATGGTCAGAACCGTCTGCGAGGTGGGCTTTGCAAGGGTAAATACGCCGTGCGCGCCGACTTTATCGAGAATGTCCGCATGGTGCTCCGAAGGAACGAGAAGCAGCACGACGGTACCGCCGGCTGCGGCATCGATGGCGAAACGGGTGCCTACCTCGTCGGAGAGCGGCGCGTTGATAATGATATGGTCAAAGTGCTGCTCGCTTAACAGTCTTCGCGCTGCGCTGATGTTCGGGACAGAGATTACCGGGGAGTAGCGCACGTCCGGCATCAGCTGCGAAAGCGCAGTATTCACGGGCGATTTCGCGGATACGATCAAAACGCTGTAGACACGTTCTTTGAGGGTCATGCGCACTCCTTTCTCTGGGACGGCGTGCCGTCCGGGTATTGTTATCGGTACTTAGCGGTCGCAGTAGATGGAAAGAATCTCCGCAGGGATATGCTCGCGGATGAAAGTGCTTTCCGCAGCATAGCGGCAGGCATCCGCAAGGTTATCCGGAAGCTTCTCGTAAGCGGCGAGCGAAGACTCATCCGCCGTGTAGAAGTTGATATCGGCTGCCGGCGGAAGCACGAGGTTATTAAGACGACCGTCCAGGCAGGCGTAAATGATCAGGGCAAATGCGAGATAAGGGTTCGCGGAAGGATCCGGCGAACGAAGCTCCGCGCGGCGGAATTCGCCTTGTGCGGCGGGAATCCGGATCAGCTGCGAACGGTTCTCCATTGACCAGCTGATATATCCGGGCGCCTTACTGCGGCCCAGACGGCGGTAGGATTCATCCATGGGATTCAGGAATACCGTCATCGGAATCATATATTTGAGAATACCGGCGAGCATCGGACATACTTCGGCTTCGCCGGATTTGTTTTTCAGGGAGAAATTGATGTGGAAGCCGTTTCCGGGTTCCTGTTCGAGCGGCTTCGGGGAGAAATCGGCATACAGTCCGTTTCTCGAAGCTACGGTCTTAACGACACGGCGGAACATCATGACATTGTCCGCAGCCTCCAGCGGATCCGAGTAGCGGATGTCGATCTCATTCTGGCCGGGGCCGACTTCGTGGTGGGAACTCTCGGGGGAGATTCCCATCTGCTCAAGAGTCAGGCATACTTCACGGCGGACGTTCTCACCGCGGTCGTCGGGAGCGACATCCATGTAGCCGGCGTTGTCCCAGGGGGTCTTCGTCGGGTTGCCGTTCTCATCGAGACGGAAGAGGTAGAATTCCTGCTCCGCGCCGAAGGAGAACTCATAACCCGCGGCTTTGGCGTCTTCGACAGCCTTCTTTAAGAGAGCGCGCGTGTCGCATTCAAACGGTGTTCCGTCGGGCCAGGTTATGGACGAAAACATCTGCATAACGCGGCCGTGCTCCGGTCTCCACGGAAGCGGAGTCAGCGTCTCCGGGTCCGGATGAAGGAACAGATCGCTTCTGGACTCGTCGCCGAAGCCCGCAATGGCGGAAGCATCTATGGCGATACCGTGCGTAAAGGCGCGCGGCAGTTCGTTCGGCATAATGGAGATGTTCTTCTGTCTGCCGAATGCGTCGCAGAACGCGAGGCGGACAAATTTCACATCTTCCTCCATTACATACTGAATGACCTCATCTTTTGAATACTTCATATTTCCTCCTGACTGCGCCGAAAAGACGCCCCCTATAAAACCCCAAAGAGCGCGCAAAGATTGCGCGCTTTGAGAATACCTGATAAATCACTTGTAAAAACGCTTAGTTCGCGACGTACATCTGACGGTACGGGTTGCGGCTGTCCGGCGTGACAACGGTGAAAGGATCCTTTAAAAGTTCCTCCGCGTCGAGTCCGAAGCGTCCGCAGTAATCCGTAAGATACGGCCGAAGCTCGGCAAGGTCCGCTTCCTCAGCGGGACGAGCGGTTACCTGAGCGGGAAATGTGATATCCCCGCAGGACGAACGCAGGAACATCTTGCCGCCGTGCATTCCCGTGCAGGGGAAGTTGCCGACGATCCTGCGGTCCGAATCCGTGAGTCCGAGAACAACGATGATGCCGCCCGCCTGGTATTCCCCGAGGAAACTGCCGGCGCATCCGCCGATGATCATGACCGGAAACTTCTCGTGGAAAGCCTTCATATGGATACCTGCGCGGTATCCGGCATTTCCTTTCACATAGATCCGTCCGCCGCGCATCGCATAGCCCGCGGCATCTCCGATATCTCCGTGAACCTCAATGATTCCTTCGTTCATCGTATCGCCGACCGCATCCTGCGCATTGCCCTGAACGGTAATGTGCGAGCCGTTCAGATAGGCGCCGAGCGCGTTGCCCGGAACACCGGTGATGGTCACATCCTTGCCGGACATGCCGGAAGCGATGAAACGCTGGCCGAGACAGCCCTCCAACAGGCAGTCTCCCTGCACTCCGCGGATGCTTTCATTAAGCGCTTTATGATCAAGTCCCTGTGCGTATATCGTTGTCATAGTTATACCACACCTCCAAACTTTTTTCTACGGGTTTCTACGGAAAATGCAGCGGCCGTCGCGTGCTTCTTAAGAAGCTCAAGATCGATTCCGTCGAGCGGTGTCTGCTCGCGGATCAGTGAGGTATAGATACCTGCGCGCTCGTCGCATCCGATCAGAAGGAACCCCTTCAGGTGATTGTCTTTTACATACAGACGTTTGATGGAGTGATCGGTTTTCTCTTCGTAAAGGTCACCTTCGTAGGAGCCTGCCGTCATGGCGTGAAGCCCGAAGAAACCGATCGAGTTCATCGGCATGCCCTTCCGGAATTCTTCCGCACCTCCTGCCATGTTGATGCCGGCGGTATGGCCCTGCATGTAAGCGTTCGGGAAGATTGCGAGAACGCGGGTCTTTCCGATACTCAGGTCATAACCCTCCGCGCAGTCGCCTGCGGCGTAGATATCCGGAATCGAAGCAGCCATACGGTCATCCACAAGAATGCCGCGGCCGGTCTCGCCGCCGATATCCTTCACGAGTCCGATGTTCGCGCGGACACCGACCGCAAGAACGAGAATGTCGAAAGGAACCTCCGCGCCGCTCTTCATGTGAGCGGTCTTACCGGTAAATTCGGCAACGCTGTCGGAAAGCAGAAAATGCATTCCGTTCGCCTCCAGATGAGACTGCATCAACGCGGCGCACTCGTTATCGAGAATGCTCGAAAGAACGCGGTCCGCAAGGTCGCAGACCGTAATGCTTCCGACACGGGCGAGAAGTCCTTCGGCGCATTTCAAACCGATCAGTCCGGCACCGACGATCAGTACGCGGGCTTCCGGAAAGAGAGCCTTCTCAAGGGCAAGCGTATCATCAAGCGTCAGGAACGAGAATTTCTCGGGAACGGTATCGAGTCCCGCCATGGGCGGAACGAAAGGCGAAGAACCCGCCGCAACGCAAAGCGCGTCGTAGGGGAGTACGGTCCCGTCATCAAGAGTGACGGTCTTCGCGTCCTTATCAATCGATGCCGCGCTGCGTCCGTACAGTACTTCGGCACCGTTCTTCTCATAAAAATCCGCGGGGCGGTAAGCCATCTTCGTCAGGTCCGTCTTGCCCTCCAGATAATAGGAGATGAGCGGACGGCAGTAAACTTCGTGCTTTTCGGCGGAAACAACGGTGATGGGGCCTTCCGTGTCAACACTGCGGATGCCTTCGATGCATCCTGCCGCGG
Organism: Lachnospiraceae bacterium; assembly: GCA_017613595.1. The sequence continues at coordinate 51,686 of JAGADM010000092.1, forward strand.
CAACGCCGTTTCCGATGATCACATAGCGTTTCATAGGCTTTCACCTCGCTCTTCATAAACTATGGCGTGGTTCGGGCAGCCGGTCACGCAGGCAGGCTTTCCGTTGGTGTTCGAAAGACAGAGTTCGCATTTCTGCATCGGGCTTCCTTCCACCGGCGTAAGCGCTCCGTAGGGGCACACGAGAACACAGGTGAAACAGGAGACACACCGCTCGCGGCGGATCTTTACGACACCGTCTTCCCGGTAAATGGCACCCGCGATGCAGCTCTTCATGCACATGGGATCGGTGCAGTGGCGGCACGATACGGCAAATGTGATGGCGTCTCCTTCCTCCACATGAATGCGGGGCTGGATCTTCTTGCCCATCAGGGCGCTTGCCATACTGACGCCGCCCATGTTGGCGTATGCGCAGTTATATTCGCACAGGTGGCAGCCGAGACACCATTCTTCGTTGACATAAACTCGTTTCATAGGCTTACTCTCCTGCGTGGGAGATTCCGAGAATCTCCAGTTCTTTCTCATTCAGACCGACGCCGCGGAGCATCAGGCGGTTGCCTCGAAGAGCCTCGACGGAGTTGATTCCCATGCCGCCCATGAGCTCTTTGATCTCGTGCTTCCATGCGGTCATCAGGTTGATGAGCCGCTCGCTTCCGAGGTCGGGATTGAGACGTTTTACAAGGTCCGGACGCTGGGTCGCGATACCCCAGTTACATTTGCCGCTCTGGCAGGTACGGCACAGATGACAGCCGAGTGCAAGAAGGGCAGCGGTTGCGATGTAGCAGGCGTCCGCGCCGAGCGCGATGGCCTTGACAACATCGGAGGCGCTCCGGATCGAACCGCCGACAACGAGTGATACGTCGTTACGGATGCCTTCATCGCGGAGACGCTGGTCAACGGCCGCGAGCGCGAGCTCGATCGGGATACCTACGTTATCACGGATTCTGGTGGGAGCCGCTCCGGTACCTCCGCGGAAACCGTCGATCGCGATGATGTCCGCACCGCTTCGGGCGATACCGCTTGCGATGGCCGCGATGTTATGAACTGCCGCGACCTTTACGATAACGGGTTTCCGGTAGCCGGTCGCTTCCTTTAAGGAATAAACAAGCTGTCTTAAATCTTCAATGGAATAAATGTCATGGTGCGGTGCCGGAGAGATGGCATCCGAACCCTCGGGGATCATACGGGTACGGGATACGTCGCCGACGATCTTCGCGCCGGGCAGGTGACCGCCGATACCGGGCTTCGCGCCCTGGCCCATCTTGATCTCAATAGCCGCTCCGGCTTCGAGGTACTGCTCATGTACGCCGAAACGTCCGCTCGCAACCTGCACGACCGTGTTCGGTCCGTAGCAGTAGAAGTCTTCGTGCAGACCGCCTTCACCGGTATTATAGAGGATGCCGAGCTCCGTAGCCGCGCGTGCGAGCGACGCGTGCGCGTTATAACTAATGGAACCGTAGCTCATTGCCGAGAACATTACCGGCATGGAAAGAGTCACATGCGGCGGAAGTTCGCAGATGAGCTTGCCGTTCCCGTCACGCTGCATGGTCTTCGGACGTTTGCCGAGCGTTACCTGTGTCTCCATCGGTTCGCGCAGCGGGTCGATCGGAGGGTTGGTAACCTGGGAAGCGTTGATCAGAATCTTGTCCCAGTAAACCGGAAGAGGTTTCGGGTTACCCATGGAGGAGAGCAGCACGCCGCCGCTTCCCGCCTGTTTGTAGATTTCACGGATCGTATTATTCTGCCAGTTCGCATTTTCCCTGAGCTGACAGTCACTCTTGACGATCTTCAAAGCACGGGTCGGGCAGAGCGATACGCAGCGCTGGCAGTTGACGCATTTACTTTCGTCACTGATCATCCGGCCGGTTTCGGGGTTGATCGTATGTACTTCATTGGCGCACTGCCGTTCACATACGCGGCAGGCGATGCAGCGGTCCGGGTTCCGCACTACTTCAAATTCCGGATAGATAAAATCGATGCCCATCAGTATGCTCCTTCCTTTACGCGAACGATTACCGGTTCCCCGCCGGCAGGCGCCCAGATCTTCGTTACATCGGGCTCCATCACGCGTATCGCGGCTTCCTCGCTTGCGATATAGACTTTGTCGTCTTTCTCGCCGACCACCATCGACCTTAGCTTCAGCCGGTCGTTGAGGGCCATCAGGCCGCCGTCAAATCCGAGGACGATCGAGAACGGTCCGGTAACCAGGAGGCTCGGGAACACGTTCCGCAGGAACTCTAATTTCTTCTTCTCGTATTCGTCGGTCTTCGATTCGATCGTGCTCCAGAACGGGGCCGCGATAACATTGGCCGCTTCGGTAAGCGTCAGGCCCTGAACGCGAAGGAGATAATCTAAAATATAAGTGATAACCTCGGTATCGGTCTGGAGGTTGCATTTGTATCCGAACATCTCAATGAACCGGCGGTTCGCGTCGTACGAGGAAATCTCGCCGTTATGGACAACCGAATAATCGAGGAGCGTGAACGGATGCGCGCCGCCCCACCAGCCGGGGGTGTTGGTCGGATAACGTCCGTGCGCGGTCCAGCAGTAGCCTTCGTACTCATCGAGGCGATAGAAACGTCCGACATCCTCCGGGAAGCCGACAGCCTTGAAGGTTCCCATGTTCTTGCCGCTTGAGAAGACGTAGGCGCCTTCCATTTCCGTATTGATCTTCATAACGGTGCGCGCCACGAATTCCTTTTCGTCAAGCTGCAGATCCGCGAGCACCGACTTGAGAGGAGTTACGAAATAACGCCAGATGATCGGTTCATCCGTAATCTCGGGAATCTTCCGGGTAGGAATCAGCTCGCCTTTCACAACCTCGAAATGTTCCTTAAGAAAAGCCTCGCAGGCCTTTCTCGTATCACGGCAGTCAAAAAACAGGTGAAACGCATAATAATCTTTATACTGCGGATAAATCCCGTAGCCGGCAAATCCGCCGCCGAGACCGTTGCTGCGGTCATGCATCGGCTTCATTGAATCAATGATCGCCTGGCCGCTCATCTTCTTTCCTTCCTTCGAAATCACTGCTGCGATGGCGCAACCGGAGGGGATGCGCACCTGACCTTCCTGTTTCATGGATTCGGTTCCTTTCTTCTTCTTTCGATATGCGGCTGCCGCATGGCCGAAGCCGCTTCCGCTTTCTGCTTGCGCTAAGCTTGGATCTGTGTGAAACAAAAAGAAAAGGCGCTCATCGATACACAGACATTTTGCCTGTCCATCAATGAACGCCTTTGCTCATTTGCCCGAATTATACGCCCGTCCATTTCATATGTCAAGAGTTTTTTTCGCCGCGTTAAAGTGCGAAAAATTTTTTGAAATTGGGGGTTGACAACCCGAAAAGGCGGGTATATAATTCGGCACATAAAGGCAAAGGCGTCTTTGAGTGGCAACACTCAGAGGCGCTTTTTTTATTCCCAAATGAGAGGAGAACCAACATGAAGACAGTATCGGATTATTTCGGAACTAATGTATTTGACGACAGAGTGATGCGTGCCAATCTTTCGGCCGATGTGTATCGCTCGCTTCGTAAAACGATAGACGAGGGTAAGGAACTCGATATCAGCGTAGCCAATGCGGTCGCTGAGGCTATGAAGAACTGGGCAGTGGAAAAGGGAGCGACGCATTTTACGCATTGGTTCCAGCCGCTGACCGGAATTACCGCCGAGAAGCACGACAGCTTCATCAGCCCGGCTCCGGACGGAAGCGTGATCATGGAGTTCTCCGGCAAGGAGCTCATCAAAGGTGAGCCGGACGCGTCCTCGTTCCCGAGCGGCGGCCTCCGCGCAACCTTCGAGGCGAGAGGATATACCGCATGGGATCCTACCTCGTACGCGTTCATTAAAGGAAAGACGCTCTGCATTCCGACCGCGTTCTGTTCCTACGGCGGACCGGCCCTTGATAAAAAGACTCCTTTGCTTCGTTCGATGGAGGTGCTCAGCAAAGAAGCTCTCCGCATCCTGAAGCTGTTCGGAAACAAGACCGCGAAACGCGTTGTTTCCTCGGTAGGACCGGAGCAGGAATACTTCCTTGTTACGAAAGAAATGTTTGACAAGCGTCCCGACCTCTGCTTCACCGGCCGTACCCTTTTCGGTGCGAAGCCTCCGAAGGGACAGGAGATGGACGATCATTACTTCGGCGTTATCAAGCCGAGAGTTGCGGCATTCATGGAAGAGCTGAATGAAGAACTCTGGAAGCTCGGCATCCTCGCAAAGACGGAGCACAACGAAGTAGCTCCCGCACAGCACGAGCTGGCGCCGATCTACTCGACCACGAACATCGCAACCGACCACAACCAGCTGACGATGGAAATCATGCAGAAGGTTGCCGCAAAGCACGGCCTTGTATGTCTCCTTCATGAGAAGCCTTTCGCAGGCGTGAACGGCTCCGGTAAGCATAACAACTGGTCCATCGCCACCGACCGCGGACAGAACCTTCTTTCCCCGGGCGAGACTCCTTACGAAAATGCACAGTTCCTGTTGTTCCTGTGCGCGGTAATCAAGGCTGTTGACGATTATCAGGATCTGCTTCGTATCTCGGTTGCCACCGCAGGCAACGACCACCGTCTCGGCGCCAATGAGGCACCTCCGGCTGTTATCTCCATCTTCCTCGGCGATGAGCTGAATGCCGTTATGGAAGCTATTGAGAGCGGCAAGCCTTATGCGGGCGCAGAGAAGACGCAGATGAAACTCGGCGTTGACGTACTTCCGAAGTTCAACCGCGACACGACCGACCGTAACCGTACTTCACCGTTCGCATTTACCGGCAACAAATTCGAGTTCCGTATGCTCGGCTCCTCGAACAGCATTGCCTGCGCGAACATCATGCTGAATGCGGCCGTTGCGGAAAGCCTCAGAATCTACGCAGACCGCCTCGAGAAGGCCGAAGATTTCGAGACAACGCTTCATGAGATGATTCAGAAGACGTTCCATGATCATAAACGCATCATCTTCAACGGTAACGGTTATGACGATTCCTGGATTAAGGAAGCAACCGAGAAGAGGGGCCTTCTCAACTACCGTACTACCGCGGACTGCATGCCGCATCTGTTAGATGAGAAGAACGTTAAGATGCTTACCGGACTCGGCGTATTCAGTGATGAAGAGCTTCGTTCCCGCTGCGATATCATGCTTGAGAACTACTGCAAGAGCGTAGTGATCGAGGCAAATACGATGGTGGACATGGCAAGAACACTGATTGCTCCCGCTGTGGAAGCATATACCTGCGACGTAGCGAAGGCAGCTGCCGCCAAGAAGGCGGTTGTTCCGGGACTCGGATGCAGTTACGAAACCGAACTGGTTAAGAAACTGTCAAGCCTGACGGATTCCATCAGCGCACATACCGATGAACTTGCGGAAGCAATCCTTAAGGTTGCCGGCGCAGGCGACATCATTGAAGAGTCGGCTCTCGTAAGAGACATTCTCCTGCCTAAGATGAGCGAACTTCGTATCCCCTGTGATCAGGCGGAAGTGCTGACGGCACGCAGCTACTGGCCGTTCCCGACCTACGGCGAGCTTCTGTTCGGCGTAAAATAAGAAGGTTATATTGGCGGGGTTTACAAATTGGGAAACCAAAATAACCGAAGAAGGAAGTGACCACTATGTTAACAGAAGAAATCACGAAAGCATTACAGGAAGCCGTTACCGGTGAAGTATTCGCCGTCTGGTTTTTGATCGGCGCAGCCCTTGTATTCTTTATGCAGGCCGGATTTGCCATGGTTGAGACCGGTTTTACCCGTGCCAAGAACGCAGGCAATATCATCATGAAGAACCTGATGGATTTCTGTATCGGCACTGTCGTATTTATCCTCCTCGGCTTCAGTCTGATGATGGCGGAAGATTATGTCTGCGGCTTCATCGGCGTTCCGAATTTGAAAATCCTGACCGATTTCGGCGGATTCCTTGCGGATGGAAACGCCCCCGCTTTCGTATTTAACCTTGTATTCTGCGCTACGGCAGCTACGATCGTATCGGGCGCCATGGCAGAGCGTACCAAATTCATCTCCTATTGTATTTATTCCGCAGTTATTTCATTGTTCGTATACCCGGTGGAAGCAGGCTGGGTTTGGAACTCTCAGGGCTGGCTCGTTAAAATGGGCTTCCATGATTTCGCAGGTTCCGCAGCCATTCATTCCGTCGGCGGTATCACCGCTTTGATCGGTGCAATCCTCGTAGGTCCCCGTCTCGGCAAATACATCCGTGACGAAAAGGGCAAGGTTAAGAAGGTAAATGCCATCCCGGGCCATGCCATTACGCTCGGCGCACTCGGATGCTTCATCCTCTGGTTCGGCTGGTACGGCTTCAACGGCGCAGCAGCCTGGGACGGAAACTCTCTTGCATCCATCTTCGTTACCACGACGGTTGCTCCTGCGGTTGCTACCGTAGTGACAATGATTTACACCTGGGTTAAGAACGGTAAGCCCGATGTTTCGATGTGTCTGAACGGTTCTCTTGCAGGCCTTGTAGGTATTACTGCAGGGTGCGACGCGCTTGACGCTCTCGGTTCCGTGATCGTCGGTGTTGTATCCGGTATCCTTGTAGTCGTTGTTGTTGAGTTCCTTGACCTGAAGCTTCATATCGACGATCCGGTCGGTGCCATAGGCGTTCATTTCGCAAACGGTGTCTGGGGTACCATCGCAGTAGGTCTTCTGGCTAACCCCGATGCTCCCGCAGGTCTGAAAGGTCTGTTCTATACCGGCAGCGCCAAGCTGCTCGGAGTTCAGACGCTCGGTATCGCAGCTATCCTTGCATGGACGGCGGTAACGATGACGATCACATTTGTCATCATCAAAAAGACAATCGGTCTTCGTGTTTCCCAGGAGGAAGAACTTCGCGGTCTGGACAGCACCGAACATGGTCTTCTGAGTGCATATGCCGATTTCGTACCGGCAGTGGAAAGCGTGGATTACGGTTTCGGTACTCTCGCCCTTGCGGGTGTTGAACAGCCTGCTGCTCCCGTGGCGGTTGTCGGAGACACTCCGGTAGCGGAAGCAATCCCGGTTAAGAAAGTGCCTTCGTTCGACGATGGTTCACCGAAGTTCACAAAGGTTGAGATCGTATGTAAGGAAACGCGTCTTGAAAGTCTGAAGAACGCGATGATGGATCTCGGAATTACCGGTATGACGGTATCCCACGTACTCGGCTGCGGCGTGCAGAAGGGTACTCCGGAATACTACCGTGGTGTTCCGGTTGAGGCAACCCTGCTTCCCAAGATCCAGGTTGACATCGTTGTCAGCAAGGTTCCGGTACGCAGCGTTATCGAGACCGCGAAGAAGGTTCTGTACACCGGTCATATCGGCGACGGCAAGATCTTCGTATACGATGTTGAGAACGTTGTAAAGGTTCGTACCGGTGAGGAAGGCTACGACGCTTTACAGGATGTAGAGTAACAGAATAAAGAATTCTTTGGGGAAGCGCTGATACGCTCGGCGCTTCCCCAATAATGATATTTTCGGAGGAAAGAGCGATGTGCTCGATTATGGGATACTGCGGCAGTTCGGCCGCAATGGAGAAATTCTTGACCGGATTCGGGAGGACCAAATCCCGCGGACCGGACGATACGCGCGTTGTTGAGACAGGAGACGGAATACTCGGTTTTCACCGTCTTGCCATTATGGGACTTCATCCGGAAGGAATGCAGCCATTTGAATCAAATGGCTGTTATGCTGTTTGTAACGGAGAAATCTACGGCTTCGATAAAGTACGGGAAGACCTGATCAAAAAGGGCTACACCTTCGAAAGCGACAGTGACTGCGAAGTGCTGCTCCCGCTTTATCACGAGTACGGAACCGATATGTTCGCAATGCTTGACGCGGAGTTTGCCTGCATTCTCTATGACGGCGATACCGACGAGTACATTGCGGCGCGTGATCCGATCGGAATCCGTCCGCTCTATTACGGTTATGATGATGCCGGCACGATTATTTTCGCGAGCGAAGCGAAGAACCTTGTCGGACTTACGGACAAGATCATGCCGTTCCCTCCCGGACACTATTATAAGAACGGCGAGTTCCATTGCTACCGCGACATCACCGCGGTCCGCAAGGTCTGCGACGATGACCTGGAGACCGCCTGCGCGCAGATCCGCGAAAAGCTGATCGCCGGCGTAAAGAAGCGTCTCGTTGCGGACGCGAAGGTCGGCTTTCTGCTTTCGGGAGGCCTTGATTCCTCGCTTGTGTGCGCAATCGCGGCACGGGAATCCGACAAGCCGATCGAGACATTTGCCATCGGTATGGAAAAGGACGCGATCGACCTGAAGTACGCGCGACAGGTTGCGGAGTACATCGGCAGCCATCATACCGAAGTGTTCATGACACCCGAGGAAGTACTTTCGTCGCTTTCGGATGTTATCCGGCTTCTCGGTACCTATGATATTACGACAATCCGGGCGAGCATGGGTATGTATCTTGTGTGCAAAGCCATCCATGAGACAACGGATATCCGCGTGCTTCTGACCGGAGAGATTTCGGACGAGCTGTTCGGCTATAAATATACGGATTTCGCTCCGTCCGCGGAAGCGTTCCAGGCGGAATCGGTCAAGCGGGTGAGCGAGCTTCATATGTATGACGTGCTCCGTGCGGACCGCTGTATTTCCGTGAACTCGCTGGAGGCGAGAGTTCCATTCGGCGATCTCGATTTCGTGCAGTACGTAATGGAACTTGATCCCGCGAAGAAGTTAAACGTCTATAGCAAGGGCAAATACCTCCTCCGCCACGCGTTCGAAGGACTCGGATACCTTCCGGATGAGATTCTCTGGAGAGAGAAAGCCGCATTTTCCGACGCGGTAGGCCATTCGATGGTGGACGACCTGAAGGAATTCGCGGCGAGCCGTTACACCGACGAGGAGTACGAGCGTCTCAGAGAAAAATACACATTCAGCAAGCCGTTTACGAAGGAATCGCTTCTGTACCGTGAGATTTTCGAATCGTTCTATCCGGGACAGGCGGAGATGGTAAAGGATTTCTGGATGCCGAACAAAGAATGGGAAGGCTGTAACGTAAACGATCCGTCCGCGCGCGTTCTTTCCAACTACGGTGCAAGCGGAGAGTGATCATAATGTCAGCGGTAGTATTCAGGAGTACGGAAGGTTTTATGGGACAGGAAGCAGGAGGTGCAGCATGACGAAATATGTATTTGTAACGGGCGGTGTTGTTTCGGGACTCGGAAAAGGAATTACGGCGGCGTCACTCGGACGGCTTTTGAAGGCGCGCGGTCTTCGTGTCGCGGCGCAGAAGCTCGATCCCTATATCAATGTGGATCCGGGTACGATGAGCCCTTACCAGCACGGTGAGGTATATGTTACCGAGGACGGCGCGGAGACCGATCTGGACCTCGGCCATTATGAGCGTTTCATTGACGAGGATCTGAACAAATACTCAAACCTGACGACCGGTAAGGTTTACTGGAACGTTCTGAATAAGGAACGCCGCGGGGAGTATCTCGGATCGACCGTTCAGGTCATCCCGCACATCACGAACGAGATCAAGGAATTTGTCTACAGCGTCGGCAAGAAGACCGAGGCGGACGTAGTCATCACCGAGATCGGCGGTACCATCGGCGATATCGAGTCGCAGCCTTTCATCGAGGCGGTCCGTCAGATTTCCCTCGAGGTCGGACGTGAGAACAGCCTGTTCATCCATGTATGTCTGGTACCGTATCTGCATGCTTCCGAAGAGCACAAGTCAAAGCCCACGCAGCATTCCGTCAAGGAACTGCAGGGTATGGGCATCAACCCGGACATCATCGTGCTCCGCGCGGATGAGCCGCTTGAGGAGAGCATCTTCCAGAAGATCGCCCTGTTCTGCAATGTCAAATCCGACTGCGTAGTCGAAAACGTGACGCTTCCGAACCTTTACGAAGCGCCTCTTATGCTTGAAAAGTCGCATTTCTCCGATGTCGTGTGCCGGGGACTCGGTCTTACGACCAAGGCACCCGACCTGAAGGAATGGGAGGAACTTGTGGAACGCATTCATGCGTCCCGTTCCCATACCGTAACCATCGGGCTCGTCGGCAAATACGTCGGCCTTCACGACGCCTACCTTTCGGTAGCGGAAGCGCTGCACCATGCCGGCTATTATCATAATGTCCACATCGATATCCGCTGGATCGATTCCGAAGAGATCACGGCGGAAAATGTGAACGAAACGCTCGCGGGTGTCGACGGAATCCTCGTTCCCGGAGGTTTCGGAAGCCGCGGTATCGAGGGCATGATCCTCGCCGCGAAGTACGCAAGAGAGAATAAGGTTCCGTATTTCGGAATCTGTCTCGGCATGCAGATTGCCGTCATTGAATACGCGCGCGATGTCGCGGGCATCAAAGATGCCAACTCCGGCGAGTTCAATGAGCAGTGTAAGAATAAGGTCATCGACTTCATGCCCGGCCAGAGCGAGGATGTCGATAAGGGCGGAACGCTCCGTCTCGGCGCATATCCGTGCGTGATCACGCCGGGAACGACGATGGAGCGCTGCTACGGTTCCCTTTCCATCAGCGAAAGACACCGTCACCGCTACGAGCTCAACAATGACTACCGTGAAGTGCTTACCGCGAACGGTCTGACGCTGAGCGGAATCTCTCCGGACGGAAGACTCGTGGAAACCGTAGAGCTTACGGAACGCGATTTCTATGTCGGCGTGCAGTACCATCCGGAATTCAAGAGCCGTCCGAACAAGCCCCATCCGCTGTTCCTCGGCTTTGTCGGAGCTGCGGCAGGCAAATAAGACATTATCCTCAATAATCCGGAAAGGTCGGAATGCAATATGGATCTTCATGAAGAATGCGGTGTATTCGGCGTAATCACGCCGGAACCTTCGGACGTAGCGGCCGATTGTTATTACGGACTGTATGCTTTGCAGCACCGCGGCCAGGAAAGCTGCGGGATTGTTGTAAACGATGACGGCGTATTTGTCTCGAAGAAGGACCTCGGGCTTGTGAGCGAGGTGTTCTCGGGCGACGCGCTGTCGCGTCTTCCGAGAGGAACGATGGCAGTTGCGCATACGCGGTACGGTACGACAGGCGCGAACAACCGGAGTAACTGCCAGCCGATCGAGGTCAACCATCAGAAAGGACATATGGCGATCGCCCACAACGGAAACCTCGCCAACGCGTCCGCGCTCCGCTCGGAGCTGGAACTTTCCGGAGCCATATTCCATACGACAAGCGATACCGAAACGATAGCCTATATCGTGACAAGAGAACGCCTTTCCGCGCCTTCCATCGAGGAAGCCGTGAGCAGGGCGATGAATAAGTTCGAAGGAGCTTATTCGCTGATTCTGATGTCTCCCCAGAAACTGATCTGTGTGCGCGATCCGCATGGGTTCCGTCCCCTCTGTTACGGAACCCTGCCGGATGGCGGGTACGTGATCGCTTCGGAAAGCTGCGCGCTTCATGCGGCAGGTGCGGCGTTTGTGAGAAACGTGATGCCCGGTGAGATCCTTGTATTCTCAAAGGACGGCGTTGTCTCCCGTGAGGAGCACTGCAGCCGGAAGGATAAGCGGCTTTGTGTTTTTGAATATATCTATTTTGCGCGGCCAGATTCGGTCATTGACGGCGTGTCGGTGCATGAGTCGCGGGTGCATGCCGGCGAGATCCTCGCGGAAACGCATCCGGCCGATGCGGATATCGTGATCGGTGTTCCCGATTCCGGTATCGACGCGGCGCTCGGCTTTGCCCGTCAGTCCGGTATCCCGTACGGTATCGGGCTTGTGAAGAACAAATACATCGGCCGCACATTTATCGCCCCGAAAGACCGCTCGACGCAGGTGAAGATCAAACTTTCGGCGGTGGAGAGCGCGGTAAGCGGAAAGAGGGTCGTTCTGGTGGACGATTCGATTGTCCGCGGTACGACGAGCGAGCAGATCGTAAAGCTTCTGCGGGAAGCGGGAGCGACCGAGATCCATATGCGCATTACGGCGCCGCCGTTCCGATTCCCGTGCTATTACGGGACGGATGTGGACTCGAAATCGGGACTGATCGCGACCGAACATACAACCGAGCAGATCGCGGCCATGATCGGCGCGGATTCGTTAGGGTATTTTCCGACGGAACGCCTTCCGGAACTCTCCGGCGGACAGGGAATCTGCAGCGCATGCTTTGACGGCAGTTATCCGACCGAAGTACCTTCCGAGGAGAGTAAAAATCGTTTCGAAAGAAGACTGTCCGAGTGTTGACGAACGGCTCTCGGATTGCTATTATGTACGATGGTTAAAAGAGATTCAAAAAGGCAGTACACGAACCCTGATGCAATCGGTTAAGAATCCGGGAAACGGTGCTGCGAAAGGATAATGCTATGAGTACGGAGAAAAAGCGGAAGATTGTCCTTGAGGACGGACAGGAATACATCGGTACCGCGTTCGGCGCTGACGGCGAGAGAATCCTCGAACTCGTGTTCAATACGTCGATGGTCGGCTATCAGGAAATCCTTTCGGATCCTTCTTATACGGATCAGGCGGTAGTAATGACCTACCCGCTGATCGGTAATTACGGTATGGCAGATGATGATTACGAATCCCTGCATCCGAGCATCGGAGCACTGGTCGTAAGAGAATATAACGATGAACCGTCGAATTTCCGCAGTACGGTCTCGCTCGGAGACGTAATGAAGAAATACGGTATCGTCGGTGTGAGCGGCGTGGATACGAGAAAGATCACCAGATCGGTCCGGGATTACGGAAGCCGGCTGGCTCTTCTTACGGATGCGGATACGCCGCTTTCCGTGTGTCTTGAGAAGCTTCGCGCATACCCCGTTCCGACCGACGCCGTGTCGCGTGTAAGCTGCCGGGAGGCGTTCGATTCGCAGCCGGTCCCCGCAGCGGACGGAATGAAGCCGCTTCACGTTGTCGCGATCGATTGCGGTATGAAACAGAATATCGTACGTTCCCTGAACCGCAGGGGATGTCTTGTGACGGTTGTTCCGTGGAATACGTCCGCGGAGGAGATCCTTTCAAAGGACCCGGACGGCGTATTCATTTCGAACGGCCCCGGAGACCCGAAGGATGTTCCGGAAACGATTGCGACTGTTCGCAGTTTGATCGGAAAGAAGCCGATCTTCGGAATCTGTCTCGGTCACCAGATCTTATCGCTTGCATTCGGCGCGGAAACCTATAAGCTGAAGTTCGGCCACCGCGGCGGAAACCACCCGGTTAAGGAACTGGCAAGCGGAAAGGTTGAAATCACATCCCAGAACCATTCCTACGCGGTTGACCTTACAAGTCTTTCGAATACGCCTCTTACCGCTACGCATATCAATCTTCTCGATAATACCGTCGAAGGTGTTGCCTGCGCCGCGAAGAAGGCCTTCAGCGTGCAGTACCATCCGGAAAGCGCGCCGGGTCCGCAGGACAGCAGTTACCTGTTCGACCGGTTTATCCGGCTGATGCGTACCGGCGAACTGAGTGACTCGCGTGACGCCGTATGCGCCGCGGATTCGCAGCAGTGCGGGAAGGAGGTGATGTAATCATGCCGAAGAGAAGCGACATTAAGAAAGTACTCGTTATCGGTTCCGGCCCGATCGTCATCGGACAGGCCGCGGAATTCGATTACGCGGGAACGCAGGCATGTCTCGCACTTCGTGAAGAGGGCTACGAGGTTGTTCTCTGCAACTCGAACCCAGCAACGATCATGACCGATACGAGAATTGCCGACAAAGTATATATGGAGCCTCTGACGCTTGAGTATCTCGCGAAGATCATCCGCTATGAGCGTCCCGATGCCATTCTTCCGGGAATCGGCGGACAGACGGGACTGAACCTCGCAATCCAGCTCGAGCGCAAGGGAATTCTTGCGGAGTGCCGCGTGGAACTTCTCGGAACGAGAAGCGAATCCATTGAGCAGGCGGAGGACCGCGAGCTCTTTAAGGAACTGTGTGAACGGCTCGGAGAACCGGTGCTTCCGTCGGAAACGGTCAGCACGGAAGAGGAAGGTCTGGCAGCAGTGGAGCGGATCGGTTATCCTGTCGTACTCCGGCCGGCATTTACCCTCGGAGGTACGGGCGGCGGTTTTGTGGAGGATGAAAAGGATTTCCTGCCGATGCTCCGCCACGCGCTTGAACTTTCGCCTGTAAGCCAGGTACTTGTGGAACGCAGTGTACGCGGCTATAAGGAAATTGAGTACGAGGTAATGCGCGACCGCAACGATACGGCCATTACCATCTGTAACATGGAGAACCTCGATCCGGTCGGTATCCATACCGGAGACTCCGTCGTTGTATGTCCTTCGCAGACACTGACGAATAAGGAATATCATATGCTTCGCGACAGCGCGCTTAAGATCATCCGTGCGCTGAAGATCGAGGGCGGCTGCAACGTGCAGTTCGCGCTGGATCCGAAGTCTTTTCAATATTATCTCATCGAAGTTAACCCGCGAGTATCCCGCTCGTCGGCTCTTGCTTCGAAAGCAAGCGGTTACCCGATCGCCCGCGTATCCGCGAAGATCGGCGTCGGCATGACGCTTGACGAGATTCCGCTTGCCAATACGCTCGCATCCTTCGAGCCTGCGCTTGACTATGTCGTAACGAAGCTTCCGCGCTTCCCGTTCGATAAGTTCGCCGATGCCAACAACACGCTTTCGACGCAGATGAAGGCGACCGGTGAAGTCATGAGCGTCGGCCGTACCTTTGAAGAAAGCCTCTTAAAGGGAATCCGTTCCCTCGAGAACGGCGCGATGCACCTTATCAGCAAGAAGTTCGCGGATCAGAGTGTTGAGGAAATGCTCAGTTATATCCGTACCGGCACCGACGACCGTCTGTTCGCGGTTGCCGAGCTTCTCCGTAAGGGCATAACGGTGGAGAAGATTGCCGAAGTAACGGCAATCGACCTGTTCTTCCTTCGGAAGATCCGCAATATCATCGCCCTCGAGAGTGAAGTCGCAGGTCATCCGGGCGATGTGAAGGTACTTCGCGAAGCCAAGAAGAACGGCATGTCGGACCGCGAGATCGGAATCCTCTGGAACCGCAGCGAAGAGGAAATCTTCGCGATGCGTGAGGCGGAAGGCATCATGCCCGTCTATAAGATGATCGACACGTGCGCATCCGAGTTCGAGAGCTACATTCCCTACTTCTATTCGACCTACGAAGAGGAAAATGAGTCGCGTGTATCCGACAAGAAGAAAGTCATCGTACTCGGCTCCGGCCCGATCCGTATCGGCCAGGGCGTAGAGTTCGACTATTCGACCGTTCACGCGGTGCAGACGATTCAGAAGGCCGGCTATGAGGCCATTGTCATCAACAACAACCCCGAGACCGTATCGACCGATTACACGTGCTCGGATAAGCTGTATTTCGAGCCGCTCTGCGTGGAGGACGTCATGAACGTCATCCGCCTCGAGAATCCGGAAGGCGTTATCGCAACGCTCGGCGGACAGACGGCGGTCAACCTCGCGGAACCGCTTGCGAAGCGCGGCGTCAAGATTCTCGGAACGGACTGTGAAGCCATCGACCGCGCGGAGAACCGTGACGCGTTCGAGCATCTGCTCCTTTCCCTGAATATCCCGCAGCCCACCGGCCGCGCGGTTACAAGCATCGAAGCAGGTATCGAGGCGGCAAAGGAGATCGGTTACCCCGTTCTCGTGCGCCCGAGCTTCGTACTCGGCGGACGCGCGATGCAGATCGTCGCGAAAGAGGAATCTCTCTGGGATTACCTGCGGAACGCGGTTGCAATCGATGAGGATAAGCCGGTTCTTGTAGACCATTACATCCGCGGCAAGGAAGTTGAGGTAGACGCGGTCTGTGACGGTACGGATGTATTTGTCCCGGGCATCATGGAACTTGTAGAGCGTACCGGCGTTCATTCGGGCGACTCCATCAGCGTATATCCTTCCTACAGCCTTTCGGACAAGGTTAAGGAGACCATCCTCGATTATACGAAGCGTCTCGGTATCGGCATCGGTATCCGCGGCCTTTACAACATCCAGTTCATCGTGGCACCGGACGAAACGGTTTACATCATTGAGGTGAACCCGCGTTCGTCGAGAACGGTACCGTTCCTTTCGAAGGCAACCGGATATCCGCTCGCGGACATCGGAACGCTGGCAACACTCGGTGTATCGCTGAAGGAACAGGGCATTACGGAAATTTATCCGAAGGAGAAGTCGAGATACTACGTTAAGGTTCCGGCATTTTCCTTCTCAAAACTGTTCGGTATGGACGCATACCTCTCTCCGGAGATGAAATCGACCGGTGAGGCCATCGGTTACGATAAGCAGCTGCACCGCGCGGCATATAAGGCACTGATTGCTTCCGGTCTCAATCTGAAGAGCTACGGAACGGTTCTTGTCAGCGTCGCCGACGAGGACAAAGAGGAGACGGTTCCGCTGATCAAACGGTTCTACGATATGGGCTTCAATATCGAGGCGACATCGCTGACCGGCGAAGTGCTGAAGGAGCACGGTATCCGTACGAGAATCCGTCATAAGCCGAGCGAAGGCAGTGAGGAAGTGCTTGATTCGATCCGCGCAGGCTATGTCAGCTATGTTATCAATACGCGTGCGATCGTGTCCGGCATTCACTACGGCGACGGCGTGGCTATCCGCCGTGTCGCATCGCAGAATAATGTTCCGCTGCTTACTTCCCTCGATACCGTGCGTCTTGTACTGAAGGTACTCGAGGAAGTTACGATGCGCGTTTCGACGATCGACGCGGAATAGAATGAATCTTAATCGGAAAGGATAATGGAAACATGAAGCCGAATAAACATTACGCAGACCTTGCGGAGTCTTATCTGTTCTTCCATATAGCGCAGAAGACCAAAAAATATCTAGAGGAGAATCCCGGAACGCATCTGTACCGGATGGGAATCGGCGACGTATCGCTGCCGCTTTGCGACGCGGCGATCAAAGCGCTTCACGGCGCGGTTGACGACCAGGCGGTAAAGGAGACGTTCCACGGCTACATGCCGGAGTGCGGCGCGCCTTTCCTTCGGGAGACGATCGCGCAGTATTACGCGAAGCGCGGCGTGGAACTTTCGAGCGACGAGGTTTTCGTTTCGAGCGGCGCGAGCGACGAGCTCGGTGATATTCTCGACCTGTTTGATCCGAGTAACCGTTCCATGGTTATTGAGCCTGCTTACCCGGCATATGTGGATGCCAACGTGATGGGAGGACGGAGCATTCTGCACCTCGCTTCCGGCATTGACAACGGTTTCCTGCCGGAGCCCGGTCCCGATACGAAGGCAGACCTTCTTTACATCTGTTCCCCGAACAACCCGACCGGTGCCGTATTCGGAAGAGAAGCGCTTACGAAGTGGGTTGAGTTCGCGAACCGGACCGGCGCGGTAATCCTTTTCGATGCTGCATACGAAGCATTTATTGAGGATCCGGCACTTCCGCACAGCATCTTCGAGATTCCCGGCGCGCGGACCTGCGCGATTGAAATCTGTTCCCTTTCGAAGACGGCCGGCTTCACCGGAACCCGTCTCGGCTATACGGTAATCCCGAAGGATCTGGAGCGCGAGGGCATGAACCTGAACGCCATGTGGGTACGTAACCGCACCACGAAGACGAACGGTATTTCCTACATTCTGCAGCGCGGCGGCGCGGCAATCTTCACCGAGGAAGGCCAGAAGCAGATTCACGAAAACATCCGTTACTACAAGGAAAATGCGGCGATCCTGATGCGCGCTCTCGACAAGCTCGGCATCTGGTATTGCGGCGGTAAGAATGCTCCGTATATCTGGATGAAGTGTCCGAACGGCATGGGCAGCTGGGAATTCTTCGACCTGCTGCTTAAGAAAATCCAGGTTGTCGGAACGCCCGGTGAAGGCTTCGGAGCCTGCGGCGAAGGGTTCTTCCGGTTCTCGACATTCGGCGACCGCGCTGATACGGAAGAGGCGGCAAGAAGACTTGTGGAGCTGCTCGGCTGAGCATCGTCCGGAAGCCGTAACGGAAAGAAAAAAGAATTGATACGGGAGGAGGCTTCGGCCTCCTCTTATTTGTCTTTAAGAGCATAAAAAGCAATGGACATTATAGAAAGAATGTGAGATACTCGGCATAAGAAGTCCGGCAAATGGAACGGCAAGGGCGATTATCGGAAGAAAGGGGCTTTGAAATGATTAAAGTTGCATTTTTCGACGCGAAGGAATACGATATCCAATCCTTTACGAAGGTGGCGGAAGGGAATCCGAAGGTGGAGTTCAAGTTTCTTGAGACGAAGCTGACGGAGGACACGGCCGATCTCGCGAAAGGGTTTGACGCGGTATGCGTATTTGTCAACGATACCGTGAGCGCCGCTGTGATCGACAGGCTGTACGATTACGGAGTGCGGCTGATCGCGCTTCGCTGCGCGGGCTACAATAACGTGGATGTGGAAAAGGCGTACGGCAAGATTCATGTGGTGCATGTCCCGGCCTACTCACCGTATGCGGTCGCGGAGCATGCCGCGGCGCTGCTGCTTACTTCGGTACGCCGTATCCACAAGGCGTACAACCGGACGAGAGATTTCAATTTCTCCCTGAACGGACTGACCGGTTTCGACCTTCACGGAAAGACGGTCGGCGTTATCGGTACCGGCAAGATCGGAAGGATATTCCTTGGGATCTGCCGCGGATTCGGTATGAATGTGATCGCATATGACGCTTTTCCGGCAAAGGACAGCGACATCGAATACGTATCGCTTGAGGAACTGTTCGAAAGAAGCGATATCATCTCGCTTCACTGCCCGCTGACGGACCAGACAAGACATATGATCGACACTGCCGCGATTGCCCGGATGAAGAAGGGCGGTGTCATTCTGAATACGTCCCGCGGCGCGCTGATCGACGCGGAAGCGCTTCTTGAGGGAATCAAGGCGCGTAAGATCGGTGCCGCATGCCTTGACGTTTACGAAGAGGAAGCGGATATCTTCTTTGAGGACCGCTCGGGGCACATTCTGAATGACGAGCTGCTTGCGCGGCTTCTGTCCATGCCCAACGTGATTGTTACATCGCACCAGGCTTTCTTAACGGAGGAGGCGCTCCACAACATCGCCGAGACAACGGTCAACAACATTCTGTCATGCTTTGAGAACGACGGCATGTGTGATAACGAACTCTGTTACCGCTGCGGAAACATCGAGTTCTGCAAGAAGGAAAGAAAGCAGAGATGCTTCTAGAAGAAGCCATCGGAAAGCGCAGGAAGGGTTAGAAACAGACATGCTACGGATGGGATACAGTCAGGCGGATATCACTCCGGACCGGCCGATGGAGCTGGTCGGCTTCTATCGGGAAGATAACCGGTCTTCGGGAGTGCTGAAACCTCTGCTTGCACAGGTGACTGTGTGGGAAGCGGAGGAAAAGTGCTGTCTGATTTCCGTTGACAGTATCGGCTTTACAAAGGAATTATCGGATGCGTTACGGAACAGAGTGGGTGGCTGTTGTATTTTCCGACGGAAGAGGAATTCGATTACGGCGGGTATGAAGTATTCTGGTCGATGCTCATCTATTATGTCTATATCGACCGTGTGTATCCGTTCCGAAGGGAATCCGCGTCGCAGATGATCAACTTTATGGTCAGCGAATACGAAAAAGCTTTTATACCACAAGTTTAATGACATCGGTCGAGGGGTGTGATATGATACGCTTCGAAAGGAAACAAGCGGAGCGGAGGCCGCTCCCGGAAAGGAAAGAACAATGGCAGCATTGAATCGTATCTATAGTCTGTATTGGTATGAATCGTCATTCGAAAACCGTTTCAAGTGGGGATTATTTCCCATGCCCGTACATAAGACTAAGCAGATGCGAGATGATGTTGCGTCAGATGCGATTCACCGTGAATAGGTGAATGGAAGCAATCAATCACTATGTTCAGCAAACCGCTTGCCTTGTATGGGGCAGGCGGTTTTTTGTGCCCCGCCGGGGCATTTCGGAAACATGGTGTAATCGGCAGCATTGCGGTCTCCAAAACCGCCGGTCCCGGTTCGAATCCGGGTGTTTCAGTTTCATACGGTCTCATAGTCTAATGGCAAGGACGCCGGCCTTTCACGCCGGAGATACCGGGTTCGAGTCCCGTTGGGATCACTTTGGCCCCTTGGTCTAATGGTCAGGACGGCAGCCTCTCAAGCTGCAGATGTCGGGTTCAAGTCCCGCAGGGGTCACTGAGGGCAGGTCGCATAGCGGCAATTGCAGCGGTCCGTAAAACCGTTGACTCCGGTCTACGTTGGTTCGAGTCCAACCCTGCCCACTTACTGCAGGCAAAGAATCAGGACGAGAATTCCCACCCAGGTTGACTGATTCTCAACAAATGAGGCGTGGCATTTTCCTCAGAATGTTGTAAAATCATTTCAGAAGCTTCGAATAAATAACGGAGGTTTTTGATATGATAGCAATCGGAAGTAACATAAAAAAGTACAGAAAACAGCGGAAGATCACGCAGGAGCAGCTCGCCAAGGTGTTAGGGGTATCCGACCAGGCGGTAAGCCGCTGGGAGAACGGTTCCACGTATCCGGACATTGAGCTGCTGCCGACCATTGCGCTTTACTTTCGTGTCACGCTGGATGAGCTGATGGGGATGGAAGCCATCAAGGATGAGAGCGACATTGAGGATATTCTGAACCGGCGGAAAGAATTCAGAAACCGCGGCGAAGTGGTCAAGAGCTACGAGATGCTTCGGGAAGCGGTCAAGAGGTATCCGAACAACTATGAGCTGATTCTCGCGCTGGTCAGTGATCTGCAGTTTGCCAATGCGGAAGGCGATGAAACGTGGCATAAGAATCTATTGGAAGCGGAAGGCCTCATTGACCGGGTGTTGAACGAATGCACCGACTCCGAGCATTGCAAGAAGGCCACAATCGCTAAGATGTGGAACTGCATTTTTCTTGAAAGGCGGGAAGAGGCAGCCGCGATCGCGGAGACGCTGCCGAGCATGAATGATTGCCGCGAGAGTTTTATGAAGCACATTTATACCGGGGAGAAGTTACGTTCGTTTTGTCGCGATTATATTGAAGATTTGTATCTTGATATGGTTTTTGCGATTCATGCCTACGGAGACAAATTCTGTGAGGATGCTTCTCTTACCAACCGGGAGCGGATTGCCATTCTCGAGAAGGAAATTGCCCTGGCTGAGCTGATTTTTGAAGGGAATCCGGCATTTCATTTATGGAATATCACGATGGTCCATAATGATATCGCCAAACTCGCGTGTTCGGATGGAGATGCGGAGCTTGCGCTTGCGCACCTTGAGGCTGCAAAGGACGCCGCTATTGCGTGCGACACCTTACCGGATGAGGTTCCTTATACCTCCGTGCTGATGCGCGGTAAAACGTACCGATTGAAAGACAACGCCAAGAATTACACCGCCACCGAGAGAGAAGCGCTCCTCTGCTCCATGGAGCATAAGCGCTTTGACATCATACGCGGGACGGAGCGGTTCCGAAACGTGGAGAAGGCGCTTCAGGGGGAGTGAATATATAACGTAAAATGCTACGTAAACAATCGGAAGGCTGCCGAAAGGCGGCCTTCTTTGTCTGAAATAAGGTTTTCATACCGCTGCGGCTATGCTATAATATTCTTCATAAATGTTGGTGAAATGGGGGAGGATTGTTTTATGGACGAAAGAACACTGCAGGATATCCTCACAACACAATACGGACTCGCTCAGGCGTTGGAGAAGGCAAAGCAGATCGGCGGGCGAGACGGTTTGAACTGCATTGCCGGACTGATTGACGCGGCGGATGTTGAGCAGATTGCCGCCCAAAGCACCCCGGACGGACCGCTTGCCGGCACCCCGGTTCTGGTGAAGGACAATATTGATGTCGCAGGGTTTCCGACAACTGCGGGAAGCCTTGCTTTAGAAGACAATACTTCGCAAAATGACGCCCCGATCATCCGGAATCTCCGAAGGAACGGTGCGGTCATTATCGGAAAGACAAATATGACCGAATTTGCCAACTACGTGTCAATCCCGATGCCGAACGGCTACAGCTCCCGAGGCGGGCAGGTGAAGCATGCGGTGAGCCCGGACCTTGATCCGCTCGGATCCTCGACCGGTTCGGCCGTTGCCGTGGCAGCAGGCATTGTTCCGATGGCAGTCGGGACGGATACGTGCCATTCCATAACGGCATGTGCGCACGGGAACGGTATCTGCGGTTTAAAGCCGCCGGCAGGCGCTCTGTCGAAGGAAGGCATCCTGCCGCTTTCTAAGACGCTCGACAGCGCCGGAGCGTTGGCCGGAAACATGACCGACGCGATTAAACTTTATTCCGCGATGCGGGACGAGCCGCTTCCGGAGATCAAACCGACCGTACCCGAAAAGCTGCGCATTGCCGTGAACATTGCCAACGCCGAGGGATTTGACGACGAGAAGAGAGCCTTTCTAAAAGACCTCACCGGAATCCTTAAGGCAAACGGAGCACAAATCAGCGAAGTCAATCAGCCGATTGCCATGCAGGTTTCTGTCATTATGAAATGGGAGTTTAAACCATCGCTTGAGGAATATCTCAGTACGCATGCGGCGCATTTTAAGTCGCTGAAGGAGATCGTTGCTTACTACGAAGCCAATCCCGAAACGATGATGAAGTACGGAGATGACTTCCTTCGCGGCGCCCTTGACGATACGCCCGGCGGCCTTAACGGGGCAGAATACCGTAAGGCAATGGAAGACCGTGAGAAAGCCATCCGCGAAGTTACGGACGAGATTTCCGCATATGATGCCGTCGTGATGGGCGGACCGAACAGCGTGATGCATTTCTGCGGCCTTGCGACCGTAACTGTTGCATTTGACCGAAAGGATTCAAACGGTGTGAGGAATACGGTCATCCTCTACGGAGCGGACGAGTGCCGGCTTTACGCTGCGGCGCTTGCGATTGAGGAACTGGTGAACCGGGAGGCGGGGCAGTGAGAAATGACAAAAAGAGGAAACATGAATAAGAAGCCGGAGTTTAGAAAATTCATGGATTTCCCGCGGGGAACAATGTACGACTGGAAGGAATCGGACGATTTCTTCTACGATAATCCGGAAATCGTCCTTAACGTCGATAAAGGTGAAAGGGAAATAATAAAATGATTCTTTACCACTATTCGGTTGATTCTTATCAATCCGGTGAAAAGCTGATCAATGACTTTAAGAAACAGTTTCGTTTCGCGGAGCCGTTTCTGTTAGCGTTACAGAAAAGCGAGGAGTGTTTTTGGAGCGTGTTCTTCTCTGCGATGTCGTATTCCAGAGAACTGTGCTCTTTGGGACTTCGGAAGCACGAAAATTATATCAAAGACGCGGTGGAAGGCATCTTTGAATATGTCCGAAGAAGGGATTATGCGGACGCTTCCGCAAGCCGGGTGGGGTGTGTATATTACTGCGAGTCAAAGGATGAGGCGCTTCGGTACTTAAAAGAGGACTGTATCGACAGCGGGGATTTCACGGTCAATCAGGTTAAACTCCTTGAGGTCGAAGTGGATGAGAAGACGGTATTCCGGTATGACCAGGCATTTTTCAATGAGGCATGTGACATCATGGAGGAAAGCCGTGACCTGGAGCACGTTATGGCTCTGGCCGGGAAGTACTTTTCCCTGGAACGCAGCGCCAGTCCGCTCATAGAGGTTCTGGCATACGGGGAGAACCGTATTGTAAGGGAGATTGATGCGTTTTAGCACGGAGGGAAATGAGATAATCGAGGGCAATGCGATGGCTGAAATAAAGACGGAGGCTGATCCTGCGACAGTTTCTTGAAGACCCGGATAAAGCCACAAAGGAGTTTAGAGAAAAAGAGGTGTAGAACGCCATGATTGACATAACCAATTTCGCGGAGGCTGTGCATGGGGAGTTTGATATTAATCTATGTCAAAAAGAAGTTGACGGCGGAGTTATCTCCCGTGATCAGATCGATGAGATAAAGAATTATCCGGACGCGAAATCCATTATTATCTCCGGACTGAAGCAGGATACATTCGAGTATTTTGTTGCGAAGTACGGCGATCAATTTGACGCGATTTCCTTTTGGAAGAATAAAAGCGTAGAGAACCTGTCCTGTTTGGGAAAACTGAAGAATGTGAAGTATATTAACTATTTCTTCAATCAGCGCGCTGCTGATCTGTGGGATATGTCCGGCAACACAAATCTGACAGGACTCGGCATTTATGATTTCAGTAAACTTCACGATATCAAAAAGATTGAAACGGCACCCGGACTTATAAGTTTTCATCTTGGAAATAATGTTACGGCGGGCATGACAATTCAATCGCTTAAGCCAATCGTGAATACCGGGATCAAACATTTTGAATGGTGGGGGAAGTCTGTGGAAGACGGGGATTTTCTGTGCCTGTCCCGGAGTAAGATTGAGGAATTGGAGATGAATCCTACGCAGTTCACGATGGAAGAATTGGCGGATCTGCTGTCACATTTTCCGGAGTCTCTGAAAGGTTCAATCATAAAACCGTATATCAAAACGGGAATCAAAGATAAGGACGGTTACCGGGTGTATTACACCTTGTGCAAGCGCAGGAAGATGTGCGAAGAGGGAAAGGATGACGCGCGGTTCCGGGATTATCTGCAGGAGTTTGAACGGTTGCTGGCGGAGAAAAGGAAACGCTGAATAAAAACTGAGGTTAAGGATATGATCAGAGTTCTATTTGTGTGTCACGGCAGGATATGAGCTTTTTTCAGAAAAGCCTTATTCTACTAAGGTTTATGGGGGTTTTGAGGTTGGCTTTAGACCAGTTTTAGACCAGTAAGACTTAGAAGAAAAGTAATGGGTCAGAGCCTGTACTATGTAGTCTTTTGTTCTATACATTCAGGTATATTTTAGCAAAAAGCATTCTGCGATTTGCAGGGTGCTTTTAATGTTTCGCAATACTGACAGGATGTCAGTTTGAATGTCGGTTTGAATAAAACAGAAAAAGAGCGGTTTTAAGATTATTGATTGAAATGATGCTATCATAAAAGTGGACACGGAACGGTAGAAAAATGTTGCTACGAGATGTATGATAAGAGCAACTGATCTGCCAGGAAGGAGTCTACTTTTATTATGTCAAAGCATAAGAATCCACTGGAGA
>JAGADM010000093.1 GCA_017613595.1 Lachnospiraceae bacterium
ATATCCTGGAATTCATCAACGAGAATGTAGGAATATTTGCTTTGCCAGACGGCGAGAACATCGGGACGTTTCGAGAACAGATCACAGGTCAGAGAAAGCATGTCTTCAAAATCCACCAGATTGCGGTGCCTTGCGCGCTCCATATACTGCTTAAGCACCGGAAAGAACAGCTCGGGGCGGCAGGAGCGCGGTTCGTATGCGGTCATGTCAGGCGGAGCGGCTTCGGGTTTTCGCGACCCTTTGTACCGCGTGATTTCTTCACGAATCGCCTCAAGCATCTCGGGCTCTTCCGCAAGCTCCGGCTGCAGCTCCGTAAGAATATCGCGAATCATCTCGTGGGACACGGAATCCCGTAATATGTGCGTCGGGCTCAGGCTGTATTCGTTTTGCAAAATGTGAAAGAAGACGGCGTGAAATGTGCCGAAGGTGACGCCGGGGTACTGACTCCCGGAATCCTTTAGAAACCGTTCCCGCATCTCGGATGCGGCGGCTTTGGAAAATGTGATAACAAGAATATTATCGGGGCGGACATTCAGTTGTTCAATTAAGTGCCGCACCCGGCGGGTAATGACGAATGTCTTACCCGAGCCGGGGCCGGCGAGAACAAGCATCGGTCCCTCCCCGTGGCGGATTGCCTCCGCCTGGGCGGGATTGCTGTTCATAGAGTACTCCTTATGCGACCGCATGAATCGGTGCGGTCATTTCTACAGGCAGCCGGTTACTGTACGGCTGCTGCCAGTTTCTCAATTCCGATACGGATGCGCTTAAGGCT
The DNA here is from genome assembly GCA_017613595.1 of Lachnospiraceae bacterium. The sequence goes on from JAGADM010000093.1 coordinate 773, forward strand.
CTCATCCTTGCCGAGAATCTCCATAATCTCATATGCGCCGCCGGGCGTCATCTGCTTGCCGGATACGGCGGTTCTGAGAGGCCACAGGCAGACACCGTTCTTGATTTCCTTCTCGGCGACATAATCCATGCACACCTTCTCAATGCCTGCGATGGAGTAGTCATCGAGCGCCTCGAAGCGGGGCAGAAGATCTTTAAGAACCGCGAGCGAAATCTCGGAGTTCGTCTTCATCTTCTTATGCGTGTACATCTCGATGTCGTAATCCGGCAGTTCCTCGAAGAAATCAATCTTCTCGGCGATATCCGGAAATACCTCGATACGCGTCTTTACAAGGTCTGCAATCTTTTTTAAATCACAGTCGCGGTGAACCACTTCCTTGATATACGGAATCGCATACTCGTAATACTTCTCATTTTCCATCATCTTGATGTACTCGCCGTTCATCCAACGAAGCTTCGTCATGTCGAACACGGCGGGAGACTTGCTGATGTGGTGGTAGTCGAACTTCTCAATCAGTTCCTGCAGGGACATAATCTCGGTGTTGTCCTCCGGACTCCAGCCGAGAAGCGCCACGAAGTTGATAATCGCCTCCGGAACAAAGCCCTGCTCGAGAAGATCCTCGAACGAGGAATGGCCGCTTCGCTTACTGAGCTTCTGATGCTCCTCGTTGGTGATGAGAGGGCAGTGGATGTACACCGGCTCTTTCCAGCCGAACGCGTTATAAAGACGCGTGTACTTCGGCGTCGAGGAGAGGTACTCGTTACCGCGTACCACATGCGTGATGCCCATCAGATGGTCGTCGACGACGTTCGCGAAGTTGTAAGTCGGATAGCCGTCGCTCTTGATCAGAATCATGTCATCGAGTTCGTCGTTGTCAACGGTGATGTCACCGTAGTTCGCGTCGGTGAATGTGGTCGTTCCCTCCGTGGGAATGTTCTGGCGGATAACAAACGGCATGCCGGCCGCGAGATTGGCCTCCACCTCTTCCTTACTAAGCGACAGGCAGTGCTTGTCGTACTTCGTAATCTCCTTGCCTTCGCTGTCCACAACGCCCTTTAAGGACTCAAGACGCTCCTTCGTGCAGAAGCAGTAGTACGCCTCGCCTTTCTCGACGAGCTTCTTCGCATACTCCATATAGAGACCGGTCTTCATGCGCTCACTCTGCACATAAGGGCCGAAGCCTTTGTCTTTGTCGGGTCCCTCATCATGGATGAGTCCTGCCTTCTCCATGGTGCGGTAAATGATATCGACCGCGCCCTCCACATAGCGCTCCTGGTCGGTATCCTCAATTCTTAAGATAAAATCGCCGCCCTCATGCTTGGCAGTCAGAAACTCGTAAAGAGCGGTTCTCAAGTTGCCTACGTGCATGCGCCCGGTAGGGCTCGGCGCGAAACGTGTCCGAATCTTCATAATATAAAAACCTTCCTTCGGTCAATAGTGTTTTCTATCATATTTCAAAAGAGGTTTAATGTCAATATTACATGCAATATAAAATGTCGTTTTGTCACTTGTTTTTCTCCGGTTTCTGCGGCACCGCTATACTCATCGTATAGCGGTAATGGCTATCTCTTGACTAAGAATCTTCCATGTAGTAAAAATGTAATTGAATCGATGCCACAATCAATTATTATAACAATAAACAGTGAGGAACAGAAATGATTACAGTAGCGGAAGCAATCCGGCGTGCAAAGGAGATCGGCGGCAGAGAAGGACTGAACTGTATCGCGGAACTCGATGAGACTACAGCTGTAGAACAAAACGAATATACTGACCATGCAAAGCAGTTGCCCCTGTCCGGCGTCCCGATTCTTGTGAAGGATAATATCGACGTCAAAGGATTCCACACAACCGCAGGGAGCCTTGCTTTAGCGGACAACATGGCATTTG
>JAGADM010000094.1 GCA_017613595.1 Lachnospiraceae bacterium
CAGGAAGGGCACGCGGTGTGCAACCATACCGTGTCGCATTCGGACCTTCGGACCATGCCTGTTGAGAAGATCGTTGCCGAGATTCTCGATGTCGCGGAGTACTTCTACAATAAGACCGGCTATGAGTTCGATCCTTTCTTCCGGACGCCTTCCGGATCCTATACCGTGCGGCTCCTGACGCTGATTCGGGACGCCGGCTACCGGACCGTATTCTGGAGCATTGCCTACGGCGATTACGATAAGAACAACCCGCCGGCACCAGGCTATGTAACCAATCACTTTAAGACGTATTACCATAACGGCGCCGTTGCCCTCATGCACAACGATTGCCAGCAGAACGCGGACGAACTGGACGCCGTGCTGACATTCCTCGAAGGCCAGGGCTACCGGTTTGCGCTTCTGGATGAAGTACCGTAATAACGAAAGCCTCGTGATCCGCGGGATTGCGGGGCTTTTTCGATAATCTTACAAAACTGTCACATCACAGACGGAAAATGTAACCGGAATCGATGTTTCTTCTCCTCTTGACGGCGTATAATCACAGCTGTAAACAGGAAATGCGGGGCGGCTGCGGGCGTCGGTGCAAGAGGAAAATGAGCACGATAGAGGGGGAGAGCGCTGCGCGGCCGACCGCAATCCATGTTTCGGGATAACGGCGGTTTCAGAATGAACCGGTTAATTGTTTGGAGGGTAAAATGGCAATTCTCGAAGTAAGCAATCTGAAGAAAATCTACACCACCCGCTTCGGGGGAAGCAAGGTGCAGGCATTGTCAAACGTAACATTTTCCGTAGAGAAAGGGGAGTACGTCGCGATCATGGGTGAATCCGGATCCGGTAAGACGACGCTCCTTAACATCCTGGCGGCGCTTGACCGCCCGACGGCGGGCAAGGTAATGCTTGAGGGCAAGGAACTCTCGGCGATCAAGGAAGCGGAGATGGCGACATTCCGAAGAGAAAACCTCGGATTTGTCTTCCAGGAATTCAACCTGCTTGACACATTTTCCATCCGCGACAACATTCTGCTGCCGCTCGTACTGAACGGTGAGAAGCCGGCGGAACTGGAAAGCAAACTGAAGCCGATTGCCGAGGAACTCGGAATCGCGGAACTTCTGAACAAATTCCCTTACGAAGTATCCGGCGGTCAGAAGCAGCGTACCGCGGTGGCGCGTGCGCTCATCACGAACCCGAAACTGATCCTTGCCGATGAGCCGACCGGCGCACTTGACTCGAAGTCGACCGACGACCTCTTAAGAGTGTTCCGCGAGATCAACGCAAAGGGTCAGACGATCCTTATGGTAACGCACTCCACGAAAGCAGCCAGCCACGCCTCGCGCGTATTGTTCATAAGAGACGGTGAAGTATTCCATCAGATTTATCGCGGCGACTGCACGAACGAGCAGCTTTACCAGAAGATTTCGGATACGCTGACACTTCTTACGACAGGCGGTGAGCAGCGATGAAACTGGGCCTCTTCTTACGACTGGCATGGTCCAACATCAAGAAGAACCACCAGCTTTACATCCCGCACATCCTTGCGGGAACCGGCCTGACGGCCATCTTTTACATCATGCTGACGCTCGGAAAGGACGATCGTCTCCGCAATATTAAGGGCGGCTACGCAATCCCCGAGATTATGATGATCGGTATCTGGGTTGTCATTATTCTTTCCGTCATTCTCGTGTTCTTTACGAACAGCTTTCTGATGAAGCAGAGAACGAGAGAGTACGGTATGTATAACGTTCTCGGTATGGAGAAAAGCCACGTCGGGCATATCATGTTCCTCGAGAGCCTGATCTCGACTGTATTTTCCATCGCTGCAGGCGTTTTGAGCGGCATTCTTGTTTACAAGTTGTGCTGCCTGTTTATCTGTAAGATTCTTCGCGTAAATACGATTCTCGGGTTCTACGTGAATCCTGAATGCGTCTGGAAGACAGTTGCATCCTTTGCGGCAATGTATTTCGCCGCATTTTTGTGGAACCGGATCCGTCTTGCGAGACTGAAGCCTGTTGAACTTCTGGCAAGCGCAGGCGCAGGCGAGCGGGAGCCTAAGACGAAGTGGATCCTTCTCGTGATCGGTCTTGCCACTCTCGGAACCGGTTATTACCTCGCACTGAAGGCGGAATCGCCGCTTGAAGTAATCAAGGACTTCTTCATTGCGGTAATCCTTGTCATTGTCGGAACCTATGCGCTTTTCCTTGCAGGTTCGGTAGCTTTTTTGAAGCTCCTTCGCAGAAAGAAAAACTTCTATTACCGGAAATCCAACATGATCGCCGTTTCGGACCTTCTGTACCGCATGAAGCAGAACGCGGTCGGCCTTGCATCCATTGCAATCCTTGCGACCGGCGTGCTTGTTATGATGTCGACCACCGTCAGCCTGTATGCGGGCTGCGAGGATTCGCTTAAGAGCATGTATATGGACGGCGCGGCGGACCTCTTCGTGGAAGGCAGTTATTACTACCGGGTCGAAGAGGAGGAGAAGACATACTTCGTAAACCTTCCGGAGGAAGAGCTTCGCTCGATTGCCGAGAAGATTGCCGGGAAATATGGAACAAAGATAACGAAATTCATCCCCGGCCGCAACATCACGGAAGAGATGAGCGTAGAAAAAGACGGAACGACGAAAACATATGTGGCGGAAAGATCCCTTGAGATCCCGCCGGATAACGTGGTCGACTTCCTGTTCATGCCGGTTGACGATTATAATCAGATCACCGGCCGGAACGTGCAGCTTTCGGACGATGAGATCGCCTGGGTGCCCCTTTCGGACCCGGCAAAGGACCTGAATGACAGAGTATCCGGAACGATTCAGTTCGGAACGAAGACATATACCATCGGAAAAAAGCTGGATTATTTTCCGCAGAAGGGAACGGAAGGATCCATCCTTAACGTATACGCGATCCTGATGCCCGATATCAGTGATCTTGAGGGCGTGAGCGAGCAGATCAGCCGTGACCTTAACTGGTATACGTCCCGGGTATCCTATATGTATGTTGTGAAAGTGGAAGATCCGGAGAAATTCGCCGACAACGACTACGAACATACCTCGTACGACGACTTCGCTGAAGCAATTCATGCCTATGCGGAAAAGGATTTTGACCGGGATTTCGGCACCATTACACGCTGGGACGCTTCCTGGCATATGCGCGACGAGATGTACGGACTTTACGGTTCGCTGTTCTTCCTCGGCATTCTTTTAAGCATCGTGTTCCTGTTCGCAACGGCTTTGATCATCTACTATAAGCAGATTTCCGAGGGCTACGACGACCGCGGCCGTTTCCAGATCCTTCTGAAGGTCGGCATGACGGAAAAGGAGACGAAGGCGACGATCCGCCGCCAGATCGTTATCGTATTCTTCCTCCCGGTAATTACCGCCGTCATCCATATGACGGTAGCGTATCCGGTTACGAAAAAGCTCCTTGCTCTCTTGATGCTCAGCAACAATAAACTGTTCCTTCTGTGCACCGCTCTGACGATTGTGGCATTCACTTTGCTTTACCTTTTGATCTATCGTCTGACGGCCAGAACATATTATAGGATTGTGCGCTAATTTCTTCTTGACAAAGGCACATTTTCTGAATATAATGCAAAGGTACGGTCGAGCCGTACCTGTGGCGAAGTAGCTCAGTTGGCTAGAGCA
>JAGADM010000095.1 GCA_017613595.1 Lachnospiraceae bacterium
CCTGAATTTCGGCAATCTTCGGCGCAATCTCCTTGAAATCGATTCTTGCGAAAAGGATTTCCGGCTGAGCGGTTACGGTTCCGCCGTTCGGGTAAAGTCCGAACTTATCGAGATCTTCGTACGCGCGGATCTCCGTGTTCAGCTGCGCAGCAATCTTGTCCGCCGTATCCGGAAGAAAACTCTTCAAAAGGCCCGCTCCGATGGTGATAGACTCGGTCAGGTTGTAGAGAACCTCCGCAAGACGGTCCTGCTTCGCCTCATCCTTGGCAAGCGCCCAGGGCATCGTCTCATCGATATACTTGTTGCAGCGTTTGAACAGCGCAAAAATCTCGGATATCGCATCGGCAACACGAAGATCGTCCATCTTGGCCGCCACACGGTCACGCGTTCCGGTTACGACTGCCTTCAGGTCATCATCAACCGCTTCCGATACGCCCGTAGCCTTTACAACGCCGCCGAAGTATTTGTTGGTCATGGAAATGGTACGGTTTACAAGGTTTCCGAGCGTATTGGCAAGATCGGAATTCGTACGTTCCGTTACCAGTTCCCAGGTAATCACACCGTCATTATCGAAAGGCATCTCGTGCAGCACGAAATAACGAACGGCATCGATTCCGAACAGCGAGATCAGGTCATCCGCATAGATGACATTTCCCTTCGATTTGCTCATCTTATCGCCGCCCTGAAGAAGCCACGGGTGACCGAACACCTGCTTCGGAAGGGGTTCGCCCAGAGCCATCAGCCAGATCGGCCAGTAAATGGTATGGAAACGGATGATGTCCTTACCGATCAGGTGCAGGTCGGCCGGCCAGAACTTCGCGTACTGCTCCGTCTTGTTGCCGTCCGCATCGTATCCGATACCGGTAATATAGTTGGTAAGAGCATCCATCCACACGAAGATGGTGTGCTTGTCGTCGAAATCAACCGGAATGCCCCATTTTACCGAAGTTCTCGATACACAGAGGTCCTGCAGACCCGGAAGAAGGAAGTTATTCATCATCTCATTCTTACGGGATACCGGCTGAATGAACTCGGGATGCTTGTTGATGTGCTCGATCAGTCTCGGAGCATACTTGCTTGCGCGAAGGAAATATGCCTCTTCGCTTGCGGGATGCACCTCGCGGCCGCAGTCGGGGCATTTGCCGTCCTTTAACTGAGACTCCGTCCAGAACGACTCGCAGGGAGTACAGTACATTCCGTGATAAGCACTCTTGTAAATATCGCCCTGGTCGTAGAGTTTACGGAAAATCTTCTGCATCTGGGCAACATGATAGTCATCGGTTGTCCGGATGAACTTGTCATAGGTTACGTTAAGATGATCGCAGATGTCTTTAATCTTGCCGGCAATGTCGTCAACATATGCCTTCGGCTCGATTCCTTTTGCTTCCGCTTTCTGCTCAATCTTCTGACCGTGCTCATCAGTTCCGGTCTGGAAGAACACATCGTAACCCTGCTGGCGCTTAAAGCGCGCGATGCTGTCCGCGAGAACGATCTCATAGGTATTGCCGATATGCGGAACGCCCGACGCGTATGCAATCGCAGTAGTGATGTAATAGGGTTTCTTGTCTGCCATTGAACTTCCTCCTCATTTTCCATAGCCGGTATACGATCCGCGGCTGACGCATACGGATGTATACAAAAAGGCTCCCGCCTTATAAAGACGAGAGCCCTAGCTTCGTGGTACCACTTTACTTCGCACCTTCCGGTGCCTCACCGGCTGCTAAAAACAGCCTCACACGTTAACGGGTGCTCCCGGCAGGACCTAACGCGGTGCGCTCGCCCCTGCGACTCCGAGACCATGTTCCCTTCACGAATTGCCGTTCCGCTCTCACCATTACGGATTCTCTGTATCGGATTCCCGAAAGTACTCTTCTCTTCACTGTCTTTGACTTATGGAATGGGTACACTATACTACCCTTTTCGGTTTCTGTCAAGCATTGCTTCTCCTTCTGTGGATCAGCATGAATACCGCAAGTGCCAGCAGAAGCAGCAGAAGAATGATTGTTGTAACCAACGCCGCCGTATTATGGATAAAGCGGACGAGCATGCTCGATGTTACAAGGATGTCTTTAATCTCAACCTGTGCCGTATTACCGGCTGCATCTGTTGCATAAATCACGAGTGTCTGTCTGCTATCCGCCTCAGGGATTACAAGGGTATATGTGTTATCCTTTACATCCGGCTGAAGCTCTGCGCCATCCAGAATGAAATGCACTTTGTCGAGTTTATAATTATCCCGGATTACAACGCTTGCGGTAATCGAAGGCTGTGCATAACTCTTTCCGGCTGTCGGCTCAATAACGATAATATCGGGCTCAATCTTGTCGATACAGAATGCGATTCTGTTCTCAGCGCCTTTTTCGGTATTCTGGTTTACATTTCCTGCCTTGTCCTGGGAAACAATCTGTATGCTGTATTCTCCGTCCTGGGCAAATACTTCTTTACGGATGATGTACTTATACTGATTATATTCCTGGCCCTTTTCAATCACGGTTTCGACTGCATAGTCCTTACCGCGGACAAGGTTCCGATGCTCATTGTTGCGAAGGAGCTCAACCTTAACCTCGTCGGTATCGATTTCATCGACATTGTACTCATAAATGACAAGGTCTTCCGTAACGGCGGAGTATTTGCCGTTCAGCTTCTCAATCGCGTCCAGATTATATGTGGAACCGTAGCGGTTCACGGAGAAGGACTTGATGATGGTCTCACAGGCGTTGCCGGCTTTATCCGTTGCGGTAAGACGGAACGTGTAAAGGTCATCATTTTCCTGCTCGGGATCGATATTGGCGTAGGTCCAGCGCATGCCGGTACGCCCTTCGTCCGCGATTTCGCTTGTCGTGTATCTGACGTGAACTTCCTTATTGCTGATTCTTGTCAGATTGATGTTCACACCGGCCGGATCGAAGTTATCATCCAGACAGGTTATGATCGGAGCAACCTCTCCGCCGTTAGCCCTGTCAAATCCTTCCAGCGTGAGCTCAGGAGCTGTCGTATCGATAATGAACGTCTCCGACGTATATGTCTCCGTGGAATTGCCGGCACGATCGGATGCCGTAACCGTAAAGCTGTAACTTCCGTCCTTTGAGAACGTCAGCGTTATGCTGTGCTGGTCACCGTTAGCGGTCCAGATACCCGTCTTCTGTGCGGTTCCTTCGATCTGTACACGGGATACATCAAAGTTTCTCTCAACAACCGTTACGGTTGCAGTCCGCTCCGCTCTGTAATAGTTGCCGTTCCTTACATCGTTATTATCGTAGGAAACATTGATAACAGGCCTCGTGCGGTCAATGATAAACGAAGGTACCGCCGCGATTCCCGCACGGTTGCCGGCACGGTCGCCGTAAACAAGACCGATGGAATAGTTTCCGTCTGAGAAGAAGTTCACCGTTGCCGTATGAACCGTTTTATTCGGATCGTTCGGATCTGCCTCTTCTGTCCAGCGCCCGATGGCAGGCGCGGAACCGTCCGTATTTCTTACATTGAACGTAAAGTCGCCCGGAACGAAGTTTCTTTCCGTAACAACGATTGTCATGGTTCTCGACTGGTTATAGATATTACCGTAATCCGAATCCGGGGTATTGTTGTCGAAACTGAATTCTACCGTCGGAATCGTCTTATCAATACCGAATGTAAGCTGACGCTCGGAAGTATTGCCCGCCGCATCACGCATCCGGATACGAACCGTAATATCATTGCTGTCATTGGAAACAACGATTGTCTTGGTCAGCTCGGTAACCATCTTGCCGTCGGCTGCCGCAACGTTCCATCCCGTGTCGCCGTTCAAGGATCCGTTCTCACCGACCGTGAGTGTTCCGGTCTGGTTTCTCGCCTGGTCATACGGTGCCGTCACAGACCATTCAACCGCCTTAATTCCAGAATAATGATCGGCAATCCGGAGATTCAATTCCACATTGGCGTTATAAAGTTCCGTTCCGTTACTCTGCACACCCGTTGCCTGCGGTTTCGTCAACGTAATATGGGGCTCCGCGTTATGGCTGTCGGGGGTCTCGACGATAATACCTTTCACGCCGACATAGTCACCGGCATTTGACAACTGATCATATGCTTTCGCGTAAATCTCACCCTTGAACGGGGCCTTTATCGTTATGAAAACATCTCCGTTGGCATCGGCCGTCACCGTCTGATACGCTGTCTCCGATCCATCCGAATTCTTCAGATAATAGGAGATGCTCATAATACCTGAGCCCTGATTCGGATCTTCGGCGCTGATCCGAACAACCGTATCTTTGGAGAACACATATCCAGCCTCACTTACGGATGTTCCCGGGTTCAGTAAGCCTGTTTCCGTACCTCCCTGCTGCCGGAAACGGAATCCGTTGATAATGGGAGCCGTTGCATCTTTATATATCGTTTCCTTGTATACGGAACTGCTATTGCCTGCATTATCGACAGCATATACTTCTAACGTTACCGAGTTTTCCTCAACAACAGTCACCTGCGAGGAATTCAGAACAAACTGAAGAGAGGAAACCGGGTTTTCTCCTGCGCCGTAATCTTTTCCAATCGTCTGTCCGTTTACATCTTCAAGAATCTTCTTCCCGTTCATCGTAACGAATACCGACGCTATTCCGGACTGCATATCCGAAATCGAAACCGTCCAGTTTACATCCGACAGAAGCCATTGCTTTCCGCTGGCCGTTTTTCCGGGCGTATCGTCTCTTTCAACCGATACGGTCGGTGCGATATTCTCGATGCGGAGCAGATTAACCGACATTTCGGGAATGTACTGTGAATTCAGCGATTTTTCCGTTCCGATATTATTCACGGCGTCTACCGGGACTGCGGAAAATGTGTATTCTTCGTCCGCGCCGGAAACAAGCTCACTCTCGGGAACTACGAATACGGCTTTGCCGTCAACAACTTCCGCCGTAAGATATACCGGGTCGCCCGTATGAAGGTACAGCGTTACAATGCCGGCTCCTGCGGAAGGCGCTTCGTCGGATACGTAAACCGTAACTTCCACTTTACCGTTGGCAAAAGAACCGAAGCAGAGATAATTCAAAGTGTCCGCCTCTGCAACAGGCTTCAGTGCGAAACCGGTAATAACGGGAGCCTTGCGGTCAATCCGTATTGTCTTCTTAACGGTTGTGACATTTCCCGCGCTGTCGCGAAGATTTGCGTCAATCACGATCGTATCGTTGTTGTCCGTATGGTCCTGAGACTTGAAGCGGAATTCCGAAAGCTGCGTAACCGCGGCATCTCCACAATCGTAATCCGAGGGGATCGGTGTTCCTTCCGCGTCTGCGGTAATCTCGGTGCCGTTAATCCGCAGTTCGAACTGTCTGATTCCGGACTGCAGGTCCTGCCCGGTGATCACGAATTCAAAATCATCCGTGTACCAGATCTGATCATCAAGAACGAACTGTCCCTGTTCCGGAAGCCGTATGTCGATGACCGGAGCGAGGTTATCAATGGTAATGGTATCCGTCAGGATGTTCGTGACACCCTCCGTAGGCCTCTTCTCTTCCCCGATTAATCCCGAAGCGTCCACAGCCATTGCGCTCATAAGGAGCGTCTGTGCATACTCTTCCGGAAGTTCTTCCGCGGGAACCGTGAAGACTGCCTCTCCGGTTTCGGGGTTCACGGCCTGCTCTGCGAAAAGATCACCGTTTACATAGAGAAGAATCTTCTCCACTCCGGAGTTCGGACCGGATCCGTTATCTCTTGCCTTAACCTTAACAAGAATCGGTTCTTTTGCATATGCATCATAAGGATAAATGTAAAGGGTTCCGTCCGGACCAAGCGTTGCAAAGATGAAATCCGTTATTATCGGAGCAGAACCGTCAATATATACAATCTGTCTGCAGACTTCGCTTTCATTGCCTGTGTTATCCTCAGCCGTTACAACAAGTTCATACGAACAATCTTCCTTCGGTGCTGCCTGGGCCGTCGAAACCCTTATTTCACGAGAATAAACCGCTGCCTCCGAATCCGTGAAATCCGTAACGATTTCGCTGCCGTCCGCGTCGGATGTAATTTCCGTGCCGTTAAGCTTTACAGAATACCGGCCCAGTCCGGATTCGTCGTCACGTAACCCGATAACCCAAGTGATGTCCTCTGAGTACCACGTCTTCCGATTATCCTCTTCTCCGGTAATCCGGGGCGCTGAGGTTTCCTCATCGAGAACTGCCGTTACAGCGGGAGCCGTACTATCAAATACAATGTTCCCGGATATAATGTTGGAATTGTCCTCATTGGGAACTGCCGGAAGCTGCTCGTCTTTATTTCCGATATTATCAACGGCGAAAGCCGTAATCGTATGCGTCGCCGCCTCAGACGAAAACAGATCCGGGCTGACAGGGAACGTAACACAGCCGTTTTCATCTGCCAGATAATAATAGGTGAGAACACCGTCAAGCGCGAGATATACTCCGGTTACTCCGGAAAGATCATCCGCCGTCCGGACGATTACCTTAAACGGACCGCTCAGATAAGTTCCATGCTTCCGCGCGTTCATGCTTACCGCTTCATCAGGAACAAATGTAAACTCCTCCACCGACGGCGCCGTTGTATCAAAATACATTTCCTTCTGCAAAACGGCAGCTCCTCCCGCGCCGTTCTCCGCGATAACGGTGATTTCACATTTTCCGCCATTCCCGGCAAGAGAAGAATACACAGGAATCAAAAGATCAGCCTTTGCAGGATACTCGCCGTCCATATAGGTAAACGGCGATCCTTCAACATTATCCCCGTTAACTTTCACGGTGATTGCCGCAATACCGGAAAATTCATCCTTTGCGGACACGGAAACCTTCTGTGTCTCGGAATACCATGTCTTCTCACCGAGTACGGTTCCCTCAGGAACGTTCACTTCCAATTCCGTTTTATTGGCGGATATATAAATGGCGCCCGTACCGGTATTGGAATTTGCATTCGTCAGAAACGTTTCCTCCGTTGCGTTTCCGGCCTCGTCCCCGGCAATCACGGAGATGTTGAAGGTGTAGTCCTTCGTTGTCTCGTATTCCGCGGGAAGGATAAATGCCACGTCTTCCCCTTCATCCGCAGCTTTCGTTTCCGCTTCTTCACCGTTATTCAATAATTTAACATAGGTCAGACCGGCATTCGTATTACCGTCGCGTGCGGATACGGTCACCTTTACCGCACCCGTTGCATAGACCTTTCCGCCGGACACGCCCAGGGTGGTTCCCTCGGCTAAAGGCTCCACCGTAATCCCGTTGATTACCGGAGGAGTTGTATCATAATAGAAGAAGAATACCTTCTCCGTCGGAACGCCGAGCACATTCTTGCAGCTGACCTTGATGGCGTTAATTCCCTCAACCAAGGCGCTGTTGCCTTCCGCATCCTTCGGATACTGTATAACATACGTAGTTCCCGAAGCCGGAGACGATGTTATCAGAGATCCGTTTTCATCCGCCGTGATCACGGTATTGTTCACAGTGACGGAAAGATCCGTAATGCCCTGCTCAAGCGGATCAGTGAAGGAAAATGTGTATTTCGGCGGAATCCGGAATACACTTCCTGCAGACCCTTCTACCGGATCAACACCGGTTCCTTCCACGACTGCCGAAATAACCGGTCCGACTCCTCCGACCGCGACAGCATCCTTCTTGAGATTCATTCCGGTCAGTTTCAATATGCCGGTATTATTTCCCGTAACATCATAAACACAAACAGCAATCTCGGTGAACTCCGGAAAATCCTCAGCCGTAATCGGAACCTTAAACCAGCCCTGCTCCGGAGCAAGTATTCTGTAAAGACCGAAACTGCCGGTCAGTCTGTCTTTTACGAGAATGTCCGCGTGATCAACCGCATCATTGTCCCCTGCCGCAAAACGGAGATACATGGTATCGGGAGAATAATAGCCTTCCGCTTTTTCAACGATTCCGGCCGTTTCGTAAGATGTCTCTCCCGTATAAAGTCCGGCCTGGAAAACCCAGGGGGCATCATTATCATTGGAATAGGTAACAACGTAGCTCTCGGATACATTGCCCTTATTATCAACGGCATAATAGGTATACGTTACTCCCGGAGTCACTTCCGCAACATACGTATACTCGGAAACACCGCCGAGTTCAATCGGATTATCAATCTTGTCCTGTACATCCTGAAAGCTGCCCAAAGCCCCTTCACAGGCGTACAGGTATTTCAGTCCGCTGACTTCTTCATACTGATCCGGCGTGCCTTCCGCAAGATAGATGCGGCACCGGGTAACGTCCTTTCGTCCCCGGCCGTCCGCGCCGTAATAATCCAGCCGGTCATCCCCGCCGGGAACCGTGAGCGACGGCGCCTTAGCATCCGGCCGGACCGCAGGCATAACAACCGTTGTCCAGCTGCTGCCTTCTTCGGGGATCCGATCAACCTTCCCGGAAAAATACCCGTCCTTAGCAACGGTCAGATCGATTCCGGTTCCGGCAAGCGCCGGCAGGCTTACGGAAAATGCACCGTTCTCGTCGGTAACAGCCGTAATCGGAACACTGAGCGTGTATCCGCCGATTGCCGATACGACAACCGATGCATCCGCAACCGGATTCCCCTGATCGTCCGCGACGGTTCCCGAATAATCGGCAAACGTCACTTTATTCAGATAAATTTCTGCATTGTTTCCGTTGATGAGCAGTGCCGGTACGGGCTCCGGTACCGCAAGGAAAACATTACTCGCGGAATCATAAATCCAACCCGCTCCGCTTCCGAGCGTAATCGTAAGCAGATAGATTGCGCCATCCGTAAAGCTGGCGGCTTCTATACGGCCGTTTACGATTGCTCCGCTGATCGTCTGAGCCGTTTCGCTGTCCTGTTCTGTCAAAGTGAAGCTCCCGCCCATATCAACCGTGTGGACCGCCTGCTCCGCATCCGTAAACCGCAGCGTATAACTGGCGCAGGTGAGAGTCTCATTTTCCTCGGCGCTCGTACGGAACGAGCCGACGGGGATCAGATTAAACACAAGAAGAGAGGTCAGCACAGCCGATACGATTTTTGTGATTGGTTTTTCAATCCGATGCTTCATATGCCGCCCTCCTTATACATATTCTTCCGTGTGTACTTCCGTAACGCTTCTTACAATGACAAATCTGGCAACCGTCTTCAGATCTTCCGTGCCGGGAGCATCACCCGGACGTTCCGGAACGATCGCCGCGCCGGTTTCATTCAACACCTGCGTAATTCCGTACGGTTGATTCTCATTCAGTACACCGGTAATTCCTTCCTTCGGTGTATATTCCGTCAGATTCGGGTCATCCGGTCCGAACGCCTCCGTCGGGGAAGATCCCTCCAGATCCTCGGACTTAACGTCCAGTCTCTTGGATTCATGCGCACGCGCCATAGCCTTGAAATCCGAAGTATGGCCGGATGCTCCGACAGGTTTCTTCGTCCCGCTGTTTCCGCCGCGTAGTTCGGCTACTTCCTTGGCTGCTCTGCGGCCGCTCAGATCTCCGAGTACCTCCGGAATCTTATATTGAACGAAGAGAACCGCGGCAAATCCGAAGCTCACTGCCGCAAGAGAAAACGCGATGATCGCAATTACCATCCATGCTGTCGTACTCATTCCGCGCTGCCCCCTTCCATCCCGTAGTCGCGCTCAATGGCAGCGGTGGCATCCTCGACCTTTGCAAGAATGCTTTCTTTCATCTCGACATTTACGGAAGAGATCGGATTGAGCTCATTCAGCCCGGTTACAACCTTGTTAAGATACGCCTTTATACTTCCGTAATTCACTCCGTCACCCCGGAAGCCCTTGCTTCGTCCGATGATGGCGTCAACAACCTGATTATAAATCTCAAGCACAACAACGTCGGAATCCTTCTCGCTGATGGAGTCTACCATGGTGCGGAGAGCATTCCAGTATTTGCCGTATTCGGTTCCGTCGTTTCCTTCACGCACCTTCATGTCGATCGTGGTAGTGAAATCGCCGACCGTTTTATATACATAAGCCATTCGGTAACTGTCCGTATCCGAATCTCCGTGACTGACCGCATCGTTAAACCACTCAACAGCCGTTCTGCGCCGGGTCATTGTATTATCGTCTCCGGCTTCGGTTCCGTAGGTAAAGTAATACCAATAGGATTTTCCGATCTCAAAAGCCAGCTCCGCATAATTCTCATCATCACGCAGTTCCTCGCGGTGCGGTTCAACCAGCTCCAGTACGATCTGCTCGTCCTCTTTACTGAAAACCATATCCTGCTTCAGCAAAGTTACGATGCCGATATACGGACGTGCGTCTCCGGGCTTGATCTCGATGGCCTTCTTATAGTACTTCATCTTCTCGCTGTCGGAAGACGCCATAACCGCACGGTCCATGTTTAAATTGAAGTCGGAATTGATACGGTTCGCCCTGCGTCTGAGCGCAAAGATGCCTGCGCCGATGAAGATCAGTCCTGTCAGTACTGCCGCGCCGAACTTGACAACCTTCATGATCTGCTTGGTACGATACTGCGCCGTATATTCCTCATAATGCTGCAGCGCGTAACTGAGTTCCGCGCAGGACTGGAAACGGTCGCTCGGATTGGGCCGCGTGCATTTCAGAATGATCGCCTCAAGACCGCTCGAGAGCTTCGGGTTCCAGTGGCGGATCGGATAAATCTCATACGGCGGCTCGCTCGGGTTCATACCGGTAACAAGATAGTAGAGCGTTACACCGAGACAATATACGTCCGTACGGGCGTCCGTCTGTCCTTTTCCGCCGAACTGCTCCGGCGCCGCAAATCCCTTCGTTCCGAGGCACTTTGTATCCTCGGTGTTCTGTTCCTTATATTCACGGGCAATACCGAAGTCGATGATCTTAACATTGCCCTCCGGCTTCAGCATAACGTTGGCCGGCTTCATATCACGGTAAATGATCGGCGGCTTTCTCGTGTGGAGATACTCAAGAGCACTGCAGATCTGGATCGCCCACTCGATAACCTTCTCCTGCGGCTGCGCGCCTTCCCGGAGGATGATCGCGTTCAGCGTCTCACCGTCAATAAAGTCCTCGATGATGAAAATCTTATCGGGCTCATCAATGATATCCACAATCCGGACGATCGCATTGTGGTCAAGCTCCTTGATCAGGTTGGCCTCCGCGATCGCGCTCTGGATGATCACCTCGTTATTCTGATCCCTGACCGTCTTGTCGATTTCCTTGACCGCCCACGGCTTGTGGATATTCGTGTCCATGGCAAGGTAAACCCTGGACATACCGCCCTTACCGACGAGTTTCAGGATTTCGTATTTATTGTTGATTATCTGTCCGACTTCAGCCACGTTAGTTTACCTCACACGCCGATCAGTACTGCGGTTATATTATCCGTTTCTTTTCTTTGCTTGTTCAGCTCCACAAGCTTGATCAAATGCTCTTTCATGATATCCTCGGTCGGATTCGCCGAAGGATTCAGGTTCTCCAGAAATTCCTCTTTCGTAACCAGGTGACGGAATCCGTCACAGCAGAGCAGGTAGTTCTCGCCTTCTTTTACCACACCGCGGGAGAATTCCGGCGTAACGGTATTCGAAGCGCCGATACACTGCAGAAGAATGCTCCTTCGCGGATCGACCGCCGCTTCCTCACGGGTCAGCCTTCCGGCGTCCACTTCCCTCTCCACAAGCGTCTGGTCTTTGGTCAGCTGCTCCACGGAGTCATCCGTGATCCGGTATGCCCGGGAATCTCCCACATGACCTATGATGTAGCTGCCGTCTTCCAGCACCAGAATACCGGTAAATGTGGATCCCATGTTGATATTATGCTGCAGTCCGAACTGCCCGATCCGGTAATTCTCGCTGCTCATCAGATGCGCCCAGGATGCCTGCACGGCATCGAGAATGTTCTCTTCGGTAAGAATGTGCGGCAGATCCTTTGTAAACCACCCGCTCCAGACGCGGATCAGTGTCGCGCTCGCGACCTCGCCTTTCGCAAGACCGCCCATGCCGTCGCAGAGAAGCGCGAAGAAAACGGTACCCTTGTCCGTCTCCGCTTCCCGGATACACAAGCTGTCCTGATTGGTACTTTTCCGAATGCCGACGTCCGAGTGGCACGCGAACCTGTATTTCATACATTCCTCCTGATTTATTTCCGGTCATTTCCTACGGAAATGCCGAAAAAAGGATAGACTCCCCCTATTGTTTACTATATATAGTCCATGATAGCATTTTCCGTGCACGCGCGCAACCTATTTATGGAAAATGGCCCCATATTTTTTGCGGTTGTGTAAATCTTCTTTCCCAGACATGTAAATCACATTTAACATAGATTTAACTTGTCTTTTCTTCGGTCCTTTTTTATAATATTTTCAAAAGCCGGAGCTTCCCGCCCGGCCGTGTGGGCACACAAAAACTACCTGCCGAAAGCCGCCACACCGGCCCAAGGCATATAAGAAACGGAGGTTTACCATGTTATCATTTCTGCTCTCGCTGGACGATCTGTCATCGCCTCTCGGCATCGCTCTGATCGCCCTCGTGGTTATTGCTGTACTGATCTTTGTATCAGGTTACGTTAAAGCTCCCCCGGATATGGCATATATCATTTCCGGTATGAAGCACAAGTCCAAAGTAGTCATCGGACGCGCATCCTTCCGCTTCCCGTTCTTCGAACGTATGGATAAGCTGAATCTCCGCCTGATCCCGATCGACGTTAAGACCAGCAACGCCGTACCGACCGCCGACTACATCAACATCAATGTTGACGCAACCGTCAACGTTAAGATCAGTAACGAGCCGGACAAGCTCCGCCTCGCTGCCGAGAACTTCCTTAACAAGCCCACCGATTACGTTGCCGCCGTAGCTCGTGAAGTACTCGAAGGTAACGTCCGTGAGATCGTAGGTAAGATGAAGCTCGAAGAGATGGTTTCCGACCGTCAGAAGTTCGCGAATCTCGTAAAAGAGAACGCCGAGCCCGACCTTGCCGCGATGGGTCTCGATATCATTTCCTTCAACGTACAGAATTTCGTAGACGGTAATGAAGTTATTGAGAACCTCGGTATTGATAACATTGTTAAGATTAAGAAAGCTGCTGCAATCGCACGTGCCGAGTCCGAACGAGACATCAAGGTAGCGCAGGCAGCCGCCGACAAGGAAAGTAACGATGCCGCCGTTCTTGCTCAGACCGAAATCGCGAAGAAGCAGAACGAACTGGCCATTAAGAAATCCGAACTCCAGCTGGATGCCGATACCAAGAAGGCTATGGCCGATGCGGCTTACGAAATCCAGAAAGAGGAACAGCGTAAGACGATTGAGATTACGACGGCAAATGCCAACATTGCCCGTCAGGAACGTGAGATCGAACTGCAGGAGAAAGCTGTTCAGGTTAAGGAACGTGCTCTGGAAGCAGAGGTTAAGAAACAGGCGGAAGCAGACAAATACGCCGCTCAGCAGAAAGCCGATGCAATCCTCTACCAGCGTCAGAGAGATGCCGAAGCAAAACAGTTCGAGGCACAGCGTGAGGCTGAGGCCCGCAAGGCGCAGGCTGAGGCTTACCGTTTCGCTAAAGAGCAGGAAGCTGAAGGTATCCGTGCCGTAGGTGAAGCAGAAGCTAAGGCGATCGAAGCCAAGGGTCTTGCGGAAGCTCAGGCCATGGAGAAAAAGGCTGAGGCTTACGCGAAGTATAACAAGGCAGCCGTTGCCGAGATGATGATCAAGGTTCTTCCTGAAATCGCAGCTCAGGTTGCAGCTCCTCTTCAGCAGATTGATAAGATTACGATCATCGGCGGCGGAGAAGGCGGCACAAACGGTGTTGACCAGGTTGCCGGAAACGTTCCCGTTGTTATGGCAAAGGTATTCGAAAGCATGAAGCAGGCTACCGGCATTGATCTTGCAAACATCATTAACGCCGAGTCCTACGATGCAAAGGTTAACCGCAACATCAACGTAACGGGTCTTGAAGGAGCGACCATCGTAACCGACAAGGAAACCGTTAAGGATGTAGCCGATTCGATTACCGAGTAATAAGATTATATCCAACCTGCCTTCCGGTTCTTTCTGAGAGCCGGGGGAGATGCCTGAAGGCACCTCCCCCGCAGACTCGGGAAGAACCGGATTTTATTATGCCGAAAAGCGTCGCCGGGAGCATTTCCCGTTGAGTATGCCCTTTGGTATCCGTTCCGGCCGGCGGAAGTTTGAACGGTAATATCTTTCGGTTGCAAAAACCGAATCGGTATGATAGATTAGTTGTAATCGAATTTTATTGGGAGGGTGTGCTATGTCACGAATTGAAACCAAGGCCATCCATGAAGGATGGAAACCCGGACAGGGCGAACCGAGACAGGTTCCGATTTACCAGAGTACTACATTCAAATACGATACCAGCGATGCCATGGGCAAGCTGTTTGATCTGGAAGCAAGCGGTTACTTCTATACCCGTCTGCAGAATCCG
>JAGADM010000096.1 GCA_017613595.1 Lachnospiraceae bacterium
CGAAGCTCTGAACGGTACCGATTACCGATGTGCTTCCTGCCCAGCCGGACGGCAATTCGCCCCATGCGATTACCTTTCCGGAAACCGAATCCGCATAATACATTTCGTCGCCTCCCTTCCTTCGACCGATAGGCGCAGTGTCCTGCGCCTCTTAACCCAATGTAAGAATACCACAAAACGGGCCGCCATTCAAGGCGGCCCGCAAAAAAACGGATCGGAGAATCCCTATTTTGTTGCTGATCAGTCTACTTTCGGAAGCTTCGAAAGGCTTTCGGCGATTTCCGCGTCGGAAGGGATGTAATCGCCCATCTCGCCATTGTTGAATTTCTCGTAAGCAACCAGGTCGAAATAACCGGTTCCGGTCAGGCCGAAGACAATCGTCTTCTCCTCGCCGGTTTCCTTGCACTTCAGAGCTTCGTCGATGGCTACGCGGATTGCGTGGCTGCTCTCGGGAGCCGGAAGAATGCCTTCAACACGTGCGAACATCTCGGCTGCTTCGAATACCTTCGTCTGCTCAACGCTTGTTGCTTCCATGTAGCCGTCCGCGTAAAGCTGGGAGAGCGTAGAGCTCATGCCGTGGTAACGAAGACCGCCTGCGTGGTTCGGTGCGGGCATGAAGTTAGAGCCGAGCGTGTACATCTTCGCGAGCGGGCAAACCATACCGGTATCGCAGAAATCGTAAGCGTACTTACCGCGCGTGAAGCTCGGGCAGGATGCCGGCTCAACGGCGATAATGCGGTAATTCTTCTCGCCGCGGAGCTTCTCGCCCATGAACGGGGCAATCAGTCCGCCGAGGTTCGATCCGCCGCCTGCGCAGCCGATGATCATGTCCGGAACGATGTCGTATTTGTCGAGGGCGGCCTTCGTCTCAAGACCGATTACGGACTGGTGCAGGAGCACCTGATTGAGAACGCTTCCGAGAACGTAACGGTATCCGGGATTGCTTACCGCAACCTCAACCGCCTCGGAAATCGCGCAACCGAGGCTGCCGCCGGTTCCGGGATGTGCGGCAAGAATCCGCTTGCCGACCTCAGTGGTCTCGGACGGAGACGGGGTAACGCTTGCGCCGTAGGTCCGCATAACCTCGCGGCGGAACGGCTTCTGCTCGTAGGAAACCTTAACCATGTAGACCTTACAGTCAAGGCCGAGATATGCACATGCCATCGAAAGCGCCGTGCCCCACTGGCCGGCACCGGTCTCGGTGGTAACGCCCTTAAGGCCCTGCTTCTTAGCGTAGTAAGCCTGCGCGATTGCGGAGTTCAGCTTATGGCTTCCGGAGGTGTTGTTGCCTTCGAATTTGTAGTAAATCTTCGCCGGGGTGCCGAGCTTCTTCTCAAGGCAGTAAGCGCGAACCAGCGGTGATGGACGGTACATCTTGTAGAAGTCGCGGATTTCCTGCGGGATATCAATGAATGCAGTGTCGTTGTCGAGTTCCTGCTTAACAAGCTCCTCGCAGAATACGCCACCGAGTTCCTCTGCTGTCATCGGCTGCAGGGTTCCGGGGTTAAGAAGGGGCGCGGGCTTATTCTTCATGTCCGAGCGCATGTTGTACCATGCCTTGGGCATCTCCTCTTCATTCAGATAAATCTTGTACGGGATTTCTTTGCTCATAATGGATTCCTTTCTTTCCTTTTCGGAAAATGTGATGTTGTCGTTCAGCGCGGCGCTTCCGCCTGTGCTGACAGGTAATGAATATCCGGAATCGTTGACGGAGATGCTCTGCAAAAAAACACCCCTGTCCTATCTTTCGAATAGGACAGGGGATAAATCCTCTGCGGTGCCACCTATCTTTATGCTCTCGCATACACTCTGCCATGTACTATCATACATGTTCCGCTGTAACGTGCGGTTCACGTCTCCCCTACTTGCTTGCGCTTTCGGTTCGCCCTCACAAGTCCATTCACAAAAGTTCCCGGTACCGCAATTCCACCGCCTGCGGCTCTCTTGAATCGTTCCCTTAAGCTACTTCTCTTGCTCATCGGTTCCAAATATGGGTTAAGCATAAACCTGGCAGCCGGATTTGTCAAGCGAAAAATTATTCCTGTTCACCACAACGACCTAACCTATTGCAACTGAAAGTGTTTTCTTTTCTACCGATACTCCTCTGACAAGGCTACCGCTTTACTGATATCTCCGTTCCAAAAGTCCGTCAGTGAAAGCCATACTGCATGCATTTTCTTCCCGCCGTCGTAGTATCCGTAACAGCTTTCCCCGACTACCGCATATAGGGTAAACCCTACCGGCAGGATAGTCTTCCGAAGAATATCTCCCGTTTCGATATCGACCAGGCAGTACTCGCCGGGCTTTTCTCCCCCGGTTAAAAGCCCGTCTCCGTTATAGTGCGGGATTCTGGGAAATGAGGTATACGGGAGTTTCCGGATGAATTCTCCCGTATACCGATACAGTTCATACTCACCGGTCCGGTCATCGTCCTTTATAAAGCAGTCCCTCTCAAACAGGACATCCACTCCGTGTTGCTTTGAAAGCACCGAACGCAGTTCCTTTGTACGGATATCATAGTCGTAAATGTCAACAAAGCGGTGACCGGTATACTTTTCATTCTCTGCGGCCCAATCAATGGAAAGGGAGGCGTTCGGGTCGGTCGGGTCAAAGTCTTCCCCCTGATAAGGGCTGACATACGGGATATCCTGATAGATAAACGAAAAATACACATGATCGCCGTACACATCATAATGAAACAGGGACGCATTGTAACCTTCATCACGAAAGATTATGGTTTCCTCCCCAGTCACCAGTGATATTCGTACAAGCCCGCTTTCCGGTTTTTCCCTCGGCTCCCCGATAACAAGACGGCTATCGCCGTTCTCGTCTTTCACTTCAATCCATTCATACTGATTGTGATAAATCAGAAATACCGAATCGTCTCCGAAGAATATATTGCTCGGAAATCGCAGATAATCTGAAACTCTGCAGATTAATTTCCGATTGTCTCCCTGCTGGTCGGCATGCCACAGGCAACCCGCGTCGTCCAAAAAATAGCACGCATCCTCCGTAATACAGAGCGGATATTGAGAAAACTCAAAGGAAATGCATCCGGATTCCAAAACTATCCCCTCCCCCGAAATCTTGGAGGGCTTATGCTCACATCCCGGATCGAAGCAGTACGGGATATCTGTTTTGGTCTCTGCACTGAACAGGCGTATCTGACCCCGATAGTTCAGCGTGGCGTGAAAATACGCCGCATTCTCCGTGAGGGTTGCCTTTCCGAAGTGCTCATCGCAGTACACGACTTCACGGGAACAGACTTTCAAAACCTGCCCCTGTTTTTCCTGCTCCTCTTCCTTCTTTCCTCTGTTCTTTCCGCACCCGACAAAAAGAAACAGCGCAATAAGGACAATCGTTCTTAAAAGAATTCGTTTCATCATTGATCAAACCACTTCCCGAGTTCCCGGTTTAATGCGTCGGTTCCTTCCCGATAGGCATCGCCGCCGTCAAGGTATTCTTCAATCACATCCTCGTAATCCGGGTTCAGATAGTGTGTGTCGGATCCGGGCGCATACAGATACATCTCCGAGCACAATGCCATTATGCTTTTAGAATAGTCTTTTAGGTTCAGTTTCTCGGAATCTGTGAGCTGCGGGCTGAAGTCTGTCAGTTCAGTGAGCGGTGCCTGTCTGAGCAGATCCTGCTTTTCCTTCCATGCCTCCGGATCGGACTCTCCCCAGTCTATCAGGGACGCGATTGCAGGATCGGAATAGCAGGCACTCAAGACTCGGAGAGCGAGGTCCGCCTGCGTAGAAGCCTTATTCACGCCGTAAGTGGCAGTGGCATTCGTTTCATAAGTGTCCGGCATCAGGCAATACTCCGCAAACCCGTCCGAAGTCTTTTTCGTTCCCATATACACCCGAGCAAGTATCTGCTCCGGTTCCGCTTCCTCAAACTGACTGTTTATCAGGATTCCTCTTTCAAACCCTGCGTATACCTTCCGAAGCGTCTCGGCAAGACGCCCGTCTTCGAAAACGTTTTCCGCCCGCTTCTTCAAAGCGTCATAGGTTCCCGCATAATAGACGGTTTTATAGCCGAGAAACGCTGTCAGCTCATCCTCTCCGAATCCGTCCTCAAAGACCACCTTCAGCTCCGGATTTCCGATTTCCCCGTATACTTTTTCAAGACTTTCATAGGTGCCGTCAAAGGAATTGAAATAGTCTGCATATTTTCCGTTTACGGCCATATAGAGTCCGATATCCGTTAAGTCCCGCTTCGACTTGGGAATCGAGTAAATATGTCCGGAAACCGTTACCTTCCGCCATTCCGCTTCCCCGTAAGAATCTTTCAACGCCTGTCCCTCGGCAGACTGAAGGTATTCGTCTATCGGCAGAAATCTCTGCTCCGCGAACTCCGCTCCGAGCGAAAAATGATCCCATACGCCGCTTGAAAGGATATCGACCGGACCGTTCTTTTCCTCATACTTCTCAAGCCATGCCTCATACCCGCTTTCCTCCGTAATCGGATAGCAGACAAAATCAATACGGCAGTCTATGCCCTTTTCATACAGCAGTCGGTTGATCTCCCTTTGGTTTTCTTCAGATATACTGTAAAAGAATACGGTTACAAAAGTCACCCGGTTAGTCGCGTTCTCCCAGGGTGCCGGTGTCACCGGCGCTTCCGTCGGCGTTTCCGTAACCGACTCCGTTACCGTAGCCGTTACCTCAACGGACGGCGTTTCCATCGGTTCCGTCTTTTTTTCCTGCGGCTTCTTTCCGCAGGCGGTGACCCCCAAAAGCAGCACCAGAAGAATTGCAAGTACGGTACGTCGTTTCATGGTACACTCCCCCGTTCCTATTTGATACTTATTAGTCGCGCAGGGCTAAGCTTATCCGCCGCCCGAATTTTCTTATTTTCCGGTATAGTTAAAATCCTACATCAAGCACCGGGATATAATTGGCAACGGAAACAGAATAAATACCGGAGTCCAAATAACCGATTACGGCATCATATTCCTCCTGATTATGGAAATGTACGACAACCCTGTTTCCGTATTCATCAATTCCGGCATCGAGAATTGTGATATTCTGCTGACGGAAATTAATAGCGAAATCTCCCAGCGTCACTTCCGAAATCGCATTTATGAGCTCTTCGTAAGAATATCTGACCGGATGACAATAGAAGCTTTCGCTTCCGACGATTTCCGTAAACTCGCGATACCAGTCACACTCTCTGTAGTTTGCTGTGTAATAGGTTTCCACAATCTGGACAATCAACTGTCCCTGCGTGTTAATGTATGTCCCCGCGAAATAAGGCGGGAAATTCTCGGCAAGCGTCCCATTTACCGCATATACGGATGCGTCGTATGTCGCTCCGTATGTTTCAATCAGATATTCATAAAACCTGTCCGTTATAGCTTTTGCTTCACGCTGGTTTTCCCAGAATTCATCGGATAGATTCTCACACTGTGTGTTCAATTCAAAAACCGTACCCTCGTCTGCCATTGCAACATCCTTTCGGAAAGGCATTCCCATCCGCACTACGAAAAGAAATGCAAGCAACAGAACACTGAAAATAATTACACGTTTCTTCATCGGATTACTCTCCTTTCTGATCACTTTTCTCCGTCTCTTTCCCCTCTTCTGTGTATTCCACGGAGTCATCCTCCCCGGCATTATCGTCTGAGTCCAAAACCGTAATATAGTTATCTCCTTGAACAGAGTTTTTGCCTGAAAGCCGTATTACACCGCTTATCAGCAACACGATAAATACAATCAACAGAATCACAGTAAGGAAAACCATTCCAAACATATACTTTCTTCGCGAACTACGATTGCTTTTCTCCTCGGCATTCCTTATCGCTTCGCAATCATAAGGATAGGCCTCTTCGATAAACCGGGAGTCAATGTCCGCAACTGTATCCACCAATCGATTGTCCTCTTGACTCATATCTTATATCCCTCTTTTTCTAACTTTTCTTTTAGTTTCCCTCGCATACGATGGAGAATGGACAGCACTTTACTGGAACTGATTCCGTTCTGCTCCGCGATTTGTTTTACCGAAAGCAAATACCAGTATTTCTGCACAAATACGACGCGGTGCAGCGGCTTCCGGGTTTCGAGGAACGCATTCACAATTCGGAGAACCTCCTTCCGGTGAATCGTACTTTCCACATCACCGGAGGTCGAAACCAGGTTTTCGACTTCCGACAGACTGACGATTTCCGCATCTCTCTTCTGTCCGGATTTCTGCCGAAGCCGGTCAATCGCTGTATTACGGGCGATTTTCCCCAGGTACATTTTTAAACTGTCCGGCCGGTTCGGCGGAATGGAATTCCATGCCTTCAGAAACGTATCGTTTAAGCATTCTTCCGCATCTTCATAATTTGAGACGATTCCATAGATTATGGAGAAGCAGTAGTTCGAATACTTTTCCTTCGTTTCCCGGATGGCATCTTCCGACCGTTCCCGGTATAAATCCAGAATTTTTGTGTCTTCCATCAACGAACTGTCCGTCCTTTCGTACACTGTAACATTTTGAAGCTTCATAAATATAGACGCAAAAATGCGAGAAATATTGCAGATAACTTGCACAGTTTTTGAGCGGTTTGTGAGGTGTTTTGCTTATGTGGAAGCAATTCTGAGATATGCAATGACGTGATTATTCTTTGCTTTTTTAGATTTGTACCGCCCGACACCCGTTCCGAGATGAACGGGCGGTACGATCTTCTTCCAATGTGAATGCGATGACATTTGATTTCTTTTGAAACTCTGACTTATACCGCCGGGTTCTTGATTCTTTAACATCAGGCGGTAATATTCCCAAAACAATGCCTCGTCCGAGGCTTCGCGGCTTGTGCCCATTTCAGTTTGTACCGCCCGACTTGGATGTCTCGAATCTCAGGCGGTACAAATCGCAAAACCATGCTTTTTCAAGTCTCTGTAGCTTGTGCTCATTTTGGATAGTACCGCCTGACACCCATCATTTGGGCTTCGGGCGGTACAAGACGGCGTAAAGAAAGGATTGCCGGAAAATAGGACGGACAGCAACGCACCCAAGAAAAGCGGCCTGCTCCCGGACATCCGGGAGCAGGCCGTAGGCATGTTGCTCAATGTCGCTTAGTATCTCTCCGCCTTCTCGTCTACGATCAGGATTTCGCCTTCGCCGACACGGCGCGCCCCTTCGGGGATGGTGCCGCGGCTCTCGACGATACAGTTTTCAATGTAAGCGCCGTCGCGAATCTGCACATCGTTCAGGATGATGGAATTCTTGATGGTTACATTGTTGCCGATATAAACCTTTTTGAAGATTACGGAGTTCTCAACCACACCGTTTACAATGCTTCCGGAAGCAATCAGGCTGTTCTTGACAACCGCGGTCGGATTGTACTTCGCCGGCGGAAGATCATCCACCTTCGAGTAGATATCCGGATACTGCTTGAAGAAGCTGTCGCGGATCTCGCGGTTCAGGAAATCCATATTGGTCCGGTAGTAGTCGTTTACGGTCGCGATATTGCTCCAGTAGCCTTCCATCCGGTATGCGCAAATCTTCTTCTGATTCTTATAGCGGGTCAGTACGCCGCTTACGAAATCGAAGTTGTTGTTCTTGATTGACTTCTCGAGAAGCTCGAGAAGAAGACGGCGGCGGATTACGTAAACGCCGGTCGAAACGATACGGTTCGCGGACTGCAGCGGCTTCTCCTCAAAACTGATAATCCGGTTCTCGTCGTCCGTCACAACCGTACCGAAGCGGGAATTGTCCACGCCCTCGGGAAGCTCGGTCGTCACAACGGTAATATCCGCAAGCGTATCAATGTGCGCGTTGATTACCTGGTTATAATCGAGCTTATAGATGCCGTCGCCGGAAGCGATAACCACATACGGCTCATGGCTGTTCTGCAGAAAATCCTTGTTCTGATACAGGGCATCCGCCGTGCCGCGATACCAGAACGCATTCTCCTGCGTAATGGTCGGCGCGAACAGATACAGACCTCCCTGTTTACGTCCGAAATCCCACCATTTGGAGGAATTCAGATGCTCATGCAGGGAACGGGAACTGTACTGCGTCAGTACCGCAACCTTCTGAATATGGGAATTGGTCATGTTGGAAAGGGCAAAATCCACCGCGCGGTAGCTGCCCGCTACAGGCATCGCGGCGATTGCTCTTCGGCTGGTAAGTTCCTGCATCCGGCTACTGTTGCCGCCGGCTAAAATAATACCGATTGCTTTCACTGTTCGTCACCTGCCTTTACCAAACTCTGTCCGCTTTCGAGCACTCCGTTCGGATACTCCGAAGCGTCCGTCTTTCCGTAGATGACGGTATTCTTTCCGACCGTAACGCCGGCGGGAATTACGGAATCCTCTCCGATGGTTACAAGTCCCTCATTGTAAATATTCGGCTTCCAGTTGTTCGGGCGTTCCTCGCCGACGCCGATGCGGCAGCCGTCGCCGATCGATACATTCTCCGCGATAATCGCTTTCTCGACGTAAGTACCCGCGCCGATTACGGTTCCCTTCATGACAATGGAATCGCGCACCACGGCACCCTTCTCAATTGTGACGCCTTCGCCGATAACGGAATTGTGAACCTCGCCGTAAACCTCGGTACCCTCGCCGATAATCGCGCGGTTGATTACCGCGTCGCCTGCGATGTACTGCGGGCGGATCATATCGCTCTTCGTGTAAATCTTCCAGTACTCATCGTACAGGTCGAAAATCGGAACGATATCAATCAGTTCCATGTTGGCCGCCCAGTAAGAACTAAGCGTTCCGACATCCTTCCAGTAACCGTTGAATTCGTATGCGAAGACACGGTCGCCGCGGTTATGGCAATACGGAATGATGTGCTTACCGAAGTCGCAACCTTCCTGATCGGAAAGGGTAATCAGCGCCTCCTTAAGCACCTTCCAGGTAAAGATATAGATACCCATCGAAGCAAGATTGCTTCTCGGATTCTTCGGTTTCTCCTCGAACTCGGTGATGCGCATGTCGCTGTCGGTGATTACAACGCCGAAACGGCTTGCTTCCTCCCACGGAACCGGAATCGTCGCGAGCGTAATGTCCGCGTTGTTCCGCTTGTGGTAGTCGAGCATCTCCTCATAGTCCATCTTATAGATATGGTCGCCGCCGAGCACCAGAACATACTCCGGATTATAGTACTCCATGAAGCGCAGGTTCTGATAGATTGCATTGGCCGTTCCGGTATACCACTCCGCATTCGTGCTCTTCTCATACGGAGGCAGGATGGAAACACCGCCGATATTGCGGTCCAGATCCCACGGAATACCGATTCCGATATGCGTATTGAGCCGAAGCGGCTGATACTGCGTCAGCACACCGACCGTGTCCACACCGGAATTGATACAGTTACTTAACGGGAAGTCAATGATGCGGTACTTTCCTCCGAAACCGACCGCCGGTTTTGCCACGCTCTGCGTCAGGACGCCGAGACGCGATCCCTGTCCGCCTGCAAGCAGCATGGCTATCATCTCTTTCTTAATCACGCGATCACCCCTAACTGTCAGAATTCTAATGTATCTATTATAATATCACACGCGGGGAAAAAAAGGAACAGATTTCGGAAAAACATTGTATTTTCACAAGATTATGCTATGATAAGAGAGGATTTTTGAGACAAATGTGATAAGGAATGCAAAATATGTTTACAATCGACCTTCAAAAACCGATTCACATACACTTCATCGGCATCGGCGGAATCAGCATGAGCGGACTCGCCGAGCTGCTTCTGAAGCGTGGATTTACAATCAGCGGCTCCGACCGTACGAAGAGCGACCTGACCGAGAACCTCGAACGGCTCGGGGCGAAGGTTTACTATTCGCAGGTTGCCTCGAACTTAAGCAAAGATATCGATGTGGTTGTATATACGGCCGCCATCCATGAAGATAATGAAGAATATGCTGCCGCGAAGGCAATGGGACTCCCGATGATGGACCGCGCCGAACTGCTCGGCCAGCTGTCCGCGACCTATCCGATTGCCATCGGCGTCTCCGGAACACACGGCAAGACGACGACAACCGGAATGCTCGCAACCATCCTGATGGAGGCGGAGCAGGACCCGACCGTTTCGCTCGGCGGGCGCATGCCTTCCCTCGGCGGAAACCTCCGCATCGGACATTCTTCCGTATTTCTCTTCGAAGCCTGCGAATATACGAACAGTTTTCTGAAATTTCATCCGAGTGATGCATTGATTCTGAATATTGATGCGGACCACCTGGATTTCTTCAAGGATATCGACGACATCCGCCATTCGTTCCACATGTTTGCGGAACGGATTCCCGAGGACGGACATCTGATTATCAATGGTGAGATTCCGAACCTTGAGAGGTTCCTCGAGGGACTGCACGGAACCGTCGACACTTACGGACTTCTTCCGGAAGGCGTTGCTCCTTCCGATTCGCCGTATCGGTATACTGCGGCAAATGTCACATTTGACGATATGGGATGCGCCTCCTACGACCTGTACCGTGACGGCGCTTTTGTAGACCGGATGAAGCTCTCAGTCATCGGCATTCATAACGTTTCCAATTCGCTGGCCGCCATTGCGGAAGCATATCTCAGAGATATTCCCGCAGAGGTCATCAAGCGGGCGCTTCTTTCCTTTACCGGAACCGAGCGTCGCTTCGAGAAGAAGGGCGTTCGTGAGGGCGTCACCGTTGTTGATGACTACGCGCACCATCCGACCGAGATTGCCGCAACGCTTCACGCGGCACTCGGATATCCGCACAAGAGACTCTTCGTCGTATTCCAGCCGCACACCTTCACGCGTACCCTGGCGCTTCGAAAAGAATTCGTTCAGGCGCTCTCGATTGCGGACGTGGTTGTCCTTGCAGACATCTATGCGGCAAGAGAGGTCGACGACGGCGAAATCTCCTCCCGCGATTTGGCCGATGATCTCGGAAAAATGGGCAAGGAAGCGTATTATTTTCCGTCATTTGAAAAAATCGTCGAATTTCTGAAAAAAAATTGTGTCAACGGCGATTTGTTGATAACTATGGGAGCCGGAAACGTAGTAAATGTCGGCATTTCCCTGTTACAAAGTTAAATCTATCCACATTATCCACAGCGTATACGACAATTATCGTTGTGGATAATTTTTTGCAGGGGTTTCCCACAGGAATATGGCTCTGAAAGGCTTATATCTGCTTGCTTTTTTGATTGTGGATAAACTCCGCCGCCCCGCCGGGGGTTCCGATTTTATCCACTCTATCAACATTCAAATTCTACGCGATTAGGCTGTGTTTCCGCCTATTTACAAACCCTTTCGGCTGGGTTATAATGTGGACGCTTGGGGTAAATCTGCCCCAAAAACCGGATAACGATAGTTATCCAATGCCGAATAGGGGGCTCTTTTCCATGTGCACGATCGGGTTAATCTCGAAATCGAATCCGAACACCGTAACGGAGATTCCGAACCGCTTCATCGACGAGTTTATGGTCGAGGCGAACGGGACCTACGTGAAGGTTTACCTGTATCTGCTGCGCCATCTGGAAGAGGGCATGGATTTCTCCGTGTCTGAGATTGCCGAACTTCTCGACTGCACGGAGAATTTCTTACTGAAAGCACTGAATTACTGGACCAAGCAGGGAATTCTCGAGTATACCGTGTCGGGTAACGGGACGGTCGAATCCATCAACCTGATTGACCTGTCCGATTACCGGCCGAAGACGAGAGCCGTTGCCGAACCGCAGAGACCCGCGGCGCAGAAACCCGCGCCGAAGACTGCCGTTCAGAAGGTCGACATCGACGCGATGGCAGAGGACGAGAACGTTCCCTTCATTCTTTCGACGCTTGAGCAGTATTTCGCAAGACCGCTCTCCAGAGAGGAATCCGACACGGCGCTTTACATCTACGGCGGACTCGGTTTCTCCTGCGACCTTCTTCTGTTTTTATACGAAAAATGCATCGACGCCGGCAAGACCTCGTCGAAATATATCAATAAAGTAGCGCTTTCCTGGAATGAAGCCGGAATTGCATCCGTGGAGGATGCCGAGAATTATCTTCTGATGAACGGTGAAGCGTTCGGCGCCGTCCGCGATGAGTTCGGACTCTCCGGTTCTCTCGGAACCTCGCAGATCCGTTATCTCCGGACCTGGGTCCGAGACTGGCATATGCCGACGGAGCTGATCCGAGAGGCATGCTCCCGCGCAATGCTTCGAAAGGGCGCAAACTTCAGCTACGCGAACAGCATCTTAAAGAGCTGGCATGAATCCGGCGCCGTATCGGCCGAAGACGTGGAGCGGCTTGACGAAGCGCACAAGATGGAAGAAGACAATAAGCACAAGGCGCCTGCTGCCAAATCTACAGCGCAGAAG
>JAGADM010000010.1 GCA_017613595.1 Lachnospiraceae bacterium
ATCGTTATATTCCTCCTTTGGTTTTTTGCTTCCGCACCGGTCAATCTGACGACCTTTCGGCACCGGCCAGATACCCGTATGCGTGATTTTTCAGACTAAAACAATATAGCACAACATCCGGCGGAATGCAAGAATAAATTTTCATTATTTATTCCCGCAGAACCGCCGGATGATAACGCTCTTTCGTATTGCCTGCCGGACTCAGTTCTTCTTCGGCAGATAATTGTAAATATTCTTATTCAGAACCTTGATGAAGGTACCCTTCATGCCCGACGAACGGGACTCGATCACGCCCGCGCTCTCCAGTTTCCGGAGCGCGTTCACGATAACCGAACGCGTAATGCCGGCGCGGTCCGCCACACGACTCGTAACAAGAATGCCTTCCATGCCGTCAAGCTCGTTAAAGACATGCCCGACCGCTTCCACTTCCATTACGGAAAGGGAGGCAAATGCGGACTCCGCCACCTTCTGTCCGCGGATAAACGCAGCAGACTCCTCGTTCTTAGAACGGACGATTTCAAGACCGACAACCGTTGTCGCGTATTCGGCGAGAATAATGTCATCGATTGAATACTGCTTTGCGGTACGGTACATGAAAAGCGTACCGTTACGGTTTCCGGCAATGTCGATCGGCGCGGCGATGGCGTAATAGCCGCTGCAATCCGACGGTTCGAAACCGAGCATCTGCAGGTTCAGATTTTCCTTGGTCGAAAGGATATTGAGCAGGCGTTCGTTCATCGCGCTGTCAATATGGTTCCCGAGCGAGTCCGTTAAAAGACCGCTGAGTACCGGAATGTCCTCGCGTTTGCCGCTTCCGAGAATCTTTCCCTTACGGCTTAATACGAGCACATCGGATTCGAGAATATCGCAGAGGACTCCGCAGATATCGTTGAATACTACCTTTTCGGAGCTCTGGTTATTGTGCAGAAGTTTCTGCAGCTTTCTTGTTTTATCCAGCAATTGAACGCTCATTCTCCGCTCCCGTTCTCAGGCTTCTGCCAGCTCATGAAATCGCAGTCCGGATAGCCTTCGCATCCGTAATATCTGCGTCCTTTACGGGTATGACGTACGATCAGTTCCTTACCGCATTTCGGGCAGGTGATACCGCTGTGCTCAATAATGACCTTCGTGTTGCGGCACTCCGGGAAGCCGGGACAGGCAAGGAATTTGCCGTGCGGGCCGTATTTGTATACCATTGTGCGGCCGCACTGCTCACAGACAACATCCGAAACCTCATCGGCGATCTTCACGCTGTCAAGCGTAGCTTCCGCCGCCTTAACGGCTTCATGCAGGTCCGGATAGAAATTCTTTACAACGGTCTTCCAGGCAACATTGCCCTCTTCAACACCGTCGAGAAGCGTCTCCATCGTAGCCGTGAAGTCCGTAGCCACAACCGACGGGAATGCCTGCTTCATCAGGTCGTTGACCGCCTCGCCGAGTTCGGTGACGAAGATGTCCTTCTTCTCCTTCGCGACATAATGTCTCGTAAGGATTGTCGTAATCGTAGGCGCGTAAGTACTCGGACGGCCGATACCGGTCTCCTCCATCGCCTTTACGAGGCTTGCTTCGGTATAATGCGCCGGCGGCTGGGTAAAATGCTGCTCCTTCGAAAGCTCGGCGGAACGCGCCTTATCGCCTTCCTTCGGAAGCTTGCCGGTCTCCTTTTCCTCCTCGTCCTCGTCGGAGAGACGGTATACCTTTTCGTAACCGTCAAATACAACGGAGCTGAAGGAACTTGTAAAGATATGGTCGTTTCCTTCGATCTTAAGACTCGTTACGGAATAAACGGCGGGCTTCATGCGGCTCGCCACGAAACGGTTCCAGATCAGCTGATAAAGTTTGAACTGCTCCTTCGAGAGCTCGTTTTTCAGCTCATCGGGAGTCAGATTGATATACGAAGGACGGATGGCTTCATGCGCGTCCTGGATACGCTTTCCGTTGTCCGCTTCCTTCTGGCTTGCGGCAACATAATCCTTGCCGATCTCACCTTCGATGAAAGTCTTAACGGCCGCATCCGCCTCAGCGGAAATACGCGTCGAATCGGTACGAAGATAGGTGATCAGACCGAGCGTGCCGTGTCCTTTAACGTCAACACCTTCATATAACTGCTGGGCAATACGCATTGTCTTCTGCGTCGAATAGTTGAGAACCTTGGACGCTTCCTGCTGAAGCGTACTGGTCGTAAACGGAAGCGGCGCGTTCTTCTTGCGCTGGCTTTCCTTTACTTCGGAAACCGTGAACGCGGCTCCCTTTACGGCATCAAGCACCTTGCCCGCTTCCGCCTCGTTACGAAGCGCCGCCTTACGGCCCTTCTTTCCGTAATATACCGCCTGGATCGGCTTTTTAACGCCTTCAAAGGCAAATGCGCCGCTGATCTTCCAGAATTCCTCGCGGACAAATGCGGCGATCTCCGCCTCACGGTCGCAGATCATGCGGAGTGCAACCGACTGCACGCGTCCGGCACTCAGGCCGCGCTTAACCTTTCTCCAGAGAATCGGGCTGATCTCATAGCCCACCATACGGTCAAGCACTCTTCTCGCCTGCTGCGCGTCAACGAGATTCATGTCGATCTCGCGGGCGTTCTTAATGGAACTCTTTACGGCATTTTTCGTAATTTCATTGAAAGTGATACGGTAAGTCTTCTTCGCCTCAGGCTTCAGAAGCTCCGTCAGATGCCATGCAATCGCCTCTCCCTCACGGTCCGGGTCGGTTGCGAGATAGATCTTATCGGCTTTTTTGATTCCTTTACGGAGTGCGGCAAGAACATCGCCTTTGCCGTGGATTGTGATATAGTGCGGGTCAAAGGAACCGTCCACATCGACGCCGAGCCGGCTCTTCGGAAGGTCTCTGACATGTCCGCCCGAAGCAAGAACTTCGTAGTTGGATCCGAGATATTTCTTGACGGTCTTCGCTTTCGCGGGAGACTCCATGATAACGAGATATTTGGCTTTCGCCGTTTTAGCGGCTTTCGCGGACTTGGTTGTCTTCGCGGTTTTAGCCGTTTTCGTTGCCTTTGCGGGCTTCTTCACCGTTTCGGCAGCCGTCTTAGCGGGTTCTTTCATATAATCCTCCGGTAACCGGTTCCGGTCCATTACGCAAGACCGGTTCCTTTCTTTCCGGCTTTCCTCAACCCTTACGGGAATAATAGTTCGGAATAGCCTGCCGGACGATTCCCTTCTGCTGCAGGGAATACAGCACTTCTGACAGTCTTGCGACCGTCAATCCGCTTTGGGACAGCAGCTCATCGAAGTGCCTGGCGTCCAAACGACACAAATCATACACTACTTTTTCATCCCTTGCAATACCCAAAATCAAATTTTCAGAATTTTCATTAAATTCATCAAAATCATTTGAAAAATTTAAACTGAGCTGTTGGAAAGCCCCGCAATTCTTCTTTACGGAAGGAAAATTGGACGCCAGTTCGGCAATGATCTGCTCCGGCTTCGTCACGAGAAACGCCCCCTGCCGTATCAAATTCAGACACCCTTCGCTGTTCCGGTCGCCAATCCTTCCGGGGACGGCAAATATGTCCTTTCCCTGTTCGAGTCCGCGGTCTACCGTGATCAGCGTGCCGCTTCTTTCGGCCGCCTCAACGACAAGAATCCCGTCCGCAAGCGCGGATATCAGACGGTTCCTGTGCGGAAAATTATGTTTCATCGGCGGCACTCCCGGACCGTGCTCGGACAGGACGCAGCCCTTCTCGCGCATCTGCTGATATAACTTCCAATTCTCCTTCGGATACGGTACGCCGATGCCCGAACCGAGAACCCCGACCGTAAAACCGCCGTTTTCCAGTGCGGCTCTGTGGCTGATGCCGTCAATTCCCATTGCGAGACCGCTCACAATGATGATACCCGCAGCCGCCAGTTCTCCCGCGAATTGTTCCGTCACATTTTCCCCGTAGGTGCTCGCGCGCCGGGAACCGACGACGGCAATCGCCGGAACCTCCGGCGGAGGAAGCTTTCCCTGAACGAATATTCCGTACGGAGGGTCATCGAGACAGCCGAATCGCTTCGGGTAGTCCTTTTCATGCCGGCAGATCATCCGGATATCGTTACGGCATACATAGTCGTAACGGCTGCTGCGGTTCTCTTCCTTTTCGGGCGATGTGAGAAAACCTTTCTCGTTAGACGATAAGATTTCATCCTCCGTAATGTCCTTTTCCCTTGCCCGGAATACACCTTCCGCGTCGCCGAAACGCTCGAGAAGGTGATTGATATGCGAAACCGTGCCGACTGCGGCGGACAGCCAGATATCATAGGAATTACCCATACTGTTCGTGCCTCCTTCCGATATCGGTCGCGTGATACATGACGGCTTCGGTGATGTGTACCTCATCAATCCGTTCCGAACCAGCAAGGTCCGCTATCGTACGTCCTACACGGCGTATCCGGTCATACAGCCGGGCACTGAAGCCTTTACTCCGGAAAGCCGCCGCAAGCTTCCGTTCCGCCTCGGGTGTCATAACGCAGTATTTATCAAGTGCCGACGAAGGAAGCCTGGAATTAAGCTGAAACGTTTCTCCTTTGTAACGCTCCGCCTGTAACGCCCGGCACCGTTCGACATCAGCCCGTATCTCTCTGCTCGAAGGTCCCTTCATCTTCTCCGAAAGGTCCTGAAACGGTACCGCGCTCATCTCAATGCATAAATCAATCCGGTCGATTACCGCCTGACTGATCTTACCCATATACCGGCGTATCCGGTCCGGACTGCAGTTACACCGGTTCCGGTCCGGAAAATACCCGCACGGGCACGGATTCATCGCCGCGACAAGAAGAAACGACGCCGGCAGCGTGTAATTGCCGTACAGTCTTGAGATCACAACACGGTGCTCCTCTAACGGCTGCCGTAATACTTCGATGCATTCGCGGCGGAACTCGGGCAGTTCGTCTAAGAAAAGAACCCCTCCGGTCGCAAGCGTAATCTCTCCGGGTACCGGAAGTCTCGCGCCTCCGCCTGCCATACCTGCAAGCGTGCACGTATGATGTGGATTTCGGAACGGCCGTTTCATAATGCGGCCCGCTTCGGGGCGGATCAGTCCCGCGACGCTGTATATCTTCGTCAGTTCAATGCTCTCCTCGGGCGTAATCGCGGGAAGGATTCCCGGGATCCGTTTCGCAAGCATCGTCTTACCCGAACCCGGAGGCCCTAACAGTAACAGATTATGTCCGCCCGCCGCGGCAATCACGGCTCCCCTTTTTGCGAGAAACTGCCCGCTGATGTCGGCGAAATCCTCCTCCGTTTCCGCCGGTTCCGCGTGAAACTCCCGAATTAATGGCTCTGCAGGCTTTTCTCCGAGGAAGCCTTCAATCACTTCGGAAAGCGTCTGCACCGCATACACGTCAATCCCGTCCACCATTCCGGCTTCCTGTCCGTTTCCTTCCGGTACATAGATACTTCGGCAGCCGAGCTCCTTGGCCGCGTAGGCGCACGAAAGCGTTCCCGGGACCGGCCGCAGCACGCCGTCCAGCCCTATCTCCCCGAGAAAGCATGTATCCGATACCGTTTCCTGCGGAATCAGTTCAAGTCCGCACAATATTCCGACGGCAATCGCCAGGTCAAAACCCGTCCCTTCCTTCCGGATATCCGCCGGCGACAGGTTCACCGTAATCTTCTTTGCGGGAACCGGATACCCCGCGTTTCGAAGCGCGACGCGGACCCTTTCTCTCGCTTCCCGTACTTCCGCGGAAAGCGACCCGACCAGATTGATCCCCGGCAGTCCGTTTCCGACGTCCACTTCCACCCTTACGGGCTGCGCGTCAATTCCGACCAGCGCAAAACTGTTGATAACACAAAACATTTTCCTGCTCCGTTTCTTTTATATACTGAAGAATGCTTTCATTGTACCCGTGCGGAATGCGGCATTCCATTGACGGAGCATATAAAAAGACAGCATCTTCTTCGGGAAAATGCTGTCTTAAAATCTCTTATCCGATGTTTCGTCTCGGCGCTTCGCACAATCCGAAACGGAAACTTTGTAACATATGCCTATTGCAAAATACGGCAGTTACATCATTTCTTCTTATCCTCATGGTCAAGCAACTTCTTAAGCTCATCCATGAATGTTCCGACATCCTTGAATTCACGATATACGGAGGCAAATCTGACGTAGGCTACCGCATCGAGCGTCTTCAGCTTATCCATAACCAGCTCGCCGATCTTGGAACTCGGGATTTCTTTCTCTTCCATATTGAAAATAACGTTCTCGACTTCGTCCACCAGCTGCGTAATCTGCGATACACTGATCGGCCGCTTATGGCAGGAACGGAATACGCCTGCTTCGATCTTCGAACGGTCATAAGCCTCACGGATATTGCCCTTCTTGATTACGACAAGCGGAATCGTCTCCACCTTCTCGTAAGTCGTAAAACGCTTACCGCATTTTTCGCACTGTCTGCGGCGGCGGATCGCATTGGTCTCCTCGGAAGGCCGGGAATCAATTACCTTGGTATTCTCATCTCCGCAAAACGGACACTTCATAGCTTACCTCTTTCTGCGCCTGGCGCTAAATAGGATGTCGTAAAGAGTTCGGAAAATACTAAATCAGATCAATGATATCGATGTTCTCGCCGGTAAGACCGATAACCGCGCCCTGCTTGGCTTCGGAAGCCTCGGGATGAGCCATGAGCCATTTGTTGGCGGCGAAAAGACGTGCGTCATCGTCATTCTTAACGGTGATCGCGGGTTTCTCAAGGTTCGTGCCCTTCGGAAGAATGATAACTACACGGAAGTGGTCACCCTTCTTCGCGCTGCAGGGAGCATAGTGAAGGGTTGTCGCGTAAAGCTCTACGCCGGTACCTGCAGGGCAGAAGAAAGCCTCAACCTTCGAGGTGTCAAGCATCTTACCCATGCAGTCCTGCTGACGTGCAAGAAGGAGGATGCAGTCCTCAGCGGCAATATCGATTTCGCTGTCGCGGTGATACTCAAGGCAGTTCAGCTTCGTGTTGGTACCGTTACAGTAACCGATCTGGATCGGCATACCGCCGTAGCAGTTCATCGTGAAATCCTTCATGGCGGGAGTCGCCTCAAGACCGGCATCGGAAGGAACGTAAACAACGGCGTCAGCCGGTGCGGGAGTCGTCTTAACGAGAACGTCCAAAAGTTCCTTCGTGTCATAGCCGGTAACCACGCGGCCGTAAGTACCAAATGCTTCGTCTGTTACTTTCTGAATCTTCAAACTCATAATACCTTTCTCCTTTTCCTTTATCGCTGTACCCGGCCGCTGCCGTCTCCGCCGGCAAGGGCAAGTACCTCGTCTCTCGTTACACAGTTGAAATCACCTGGGATCGTGTGCTTCAAAGCACTTGCCGCTACGGCAAATTCAAGCGCTTCCGCTCCGCTCTTTCCATCCATCAGTCCGCAGATCAGACCTGCCGCGAAGGAATCGCCTCCGCCGACGCGGTCCACAATGTGGAGCTTATAGGAGCGGGAATGATAAAATGTCTTTCCGTCATAGATGGCTGCGGACCAGTTGTTATCGGATGCCGAAATGCTCTCACGAAGAGAACTTACGACATATTTGAAACCGAACCGTTCGGTCATCTGCTTAAAGATATCCTCGTAACCTGCAAGTTCCAGCTTACCGCTTGTTACATCGGTATTGCCGGGCTTGAAGCCGAGTACCTTGTCGGCATCCTCTTCGTTTCCGATGCATACATCAACGTACTGCATCAGCTCGGTCATTACCTTACGGGCCTTCTCGCTTGACCAGAGCTTCTTTCGGAAATTCAGGTCACAGGAAACGGTCAGACCGTGTTTCTTCGCCGCGATCAAAGCAGCCTTTGTTACCTCTGCGGCCGAATCGCTGATAGCGGGCGTAATGCCGGTAAAATGGAACCACTGCGCGCCTTCAAAGATCTTATCGAAATCAAAATCCGAAGGAACGGCCTCGGCAATCGAGGAATGCGCACGGTCATAGATAACCTTGGAAGGCCGAACCGAAGCACCGGTCTCCAGATAATAGATTCCGACACGGTCGCCGCCGCGTACGATATC
>JAGADM010000097.1 GCA_017613595.1 Lachnospiraceae bacterium
GGAGAGGATCACCAGGAGGAGCCTCCCCTTCTTTTCCAACATGTTCTTTCGGATGTACCGAAACAAAATACTCACTGTCACAACCTCCTTATTGTCTGCGTCTGCATGACTCATGTTCTTTACGGGCTTCAGTATATCCGAACATTTTTAAAAGAGATTTGAGCGAAGATTAAAGTTTCATTAATGTTTCCGAAAAGAAAATGAAGGAAGGAAAATGGATGAAAAACGATAAAAAACAAATCGAAACGAAAAGATACACCCTTGCGGGCGGTCTCATTTTCCGTTAAAATAGAAAGGAAGGGACGGCGGTCCCGAGGATAGAAGGTTTATAGGAAAGGCAGGGTCCGGCGGAAGGCCGGACGGAGGTTACCGATGGAAAGTATGATTCCCAGATTTCAATTGCAGGATACGTTCTTCTCGGAGCTTGAGGAGAAGATCCGCACGGTCGTGCTTCCTTATCAGGAGGCGGTATTAAAGGACGAAGTGCCGGGCGTTGCGAAGAGCCACGCGATCGACAACTTTAAGGCGGCCGCGGAAATGCTTAAGACCGGCCGGTGCGAAGACGAGTTCTACGGCATGGTATTTCAGGACAGTGACGTAGCCAAATGGCTCGAAGCCGCGGCGTATTCGCTTGCGATGACGCCCGACGCGGAACTCGAGAAACACTGCGACGAAATTATCGATATCGTGGCAGCCGCGCAGCATGAGGACGGCTATCTCAATACCTATTTTACGGTCAAGGAGCCCGGACGGCGATGGACCGATCTGTCGGAGTGCCACGAGCTTTACTGCGCGGGACATATGATGGAAGCGGCGGTAGCGTATGCGGACGCGACCGGAAAGACGAAACTGCTTGACGTGATGTGCCGTTTCGCGGATCACATTTACGATCATTTCATTATTAAAGGAAATCCCGGCTTCCCCGGGCATGAGGAAGTGGAACTTGCGCTTCTTCGGATGTACCGAAAGACCGGAGAGGAGAAGTATAAGGAACTCGCGGCGCATTTCATCAACGCGCGCGGCGACGGCGGCGCTTTCTTCCAAAAGGAAAGCGACGAGCGCGGATGGTTCCTTTGGGGAAAGAATCCCGCGGCGCCCGAATACAACCAGACACACCTTCCGGTAAGAGAGCAGAAGGACGCAGTCGGACACGCGGTACGCGCCGTATATCTTTATACCGGTATGGCGGACCTCGCGCTCGAGACCGGCGACGAGGAACTGAAGCAGGCGTGCCGGAACCTTTATCAGAGCATTACAAGGAAACGGATGTATCTGACCGGCGGCATCGGTTCCGCCTATGAAGGCGAGGCGTTCACGACCGATTACCATCTGCCGAACGATACCGCGTATGCGGAAACGTGCGCGGCAGTCGGATTATGTTTCTTCTTACGGCATATGCTTCGTATGGAGAAGAAGGGCGAATATGCGGATGTCATGGAACGCGCGCTTTATAACGGCGTGCTCGGCGGCATGCAGCTTGACGGAAAGCGTTTCTTCTATGTAAATCCTCTGGAGGCGGTTCCCGGAACGAGCGGCGTTGCGGCTTCGATGCGCCACGCGCTTCCCGAGCGGCCGGGCTGGTTTGCCTGTGCCTGCTGCCCGCCGAACGTAGCGAGACTCGTCGGCTCGGTGGCGGAATACGCTTACAGCGTGGAGGATGGTGCACTTTACCAGCATCTGTTCCTCGGCGGCACGATCGACATGGAGAAGGAATTCGGCGGCAAAGTAACCGTAGAGTGCGACTATCCGAGAAGCGGGCATATCCTGTACACATTTGCCCCGAGCGGAGCGGAGCCGATGGATGTAAAGCTTGCGGTCCGTATCCCGTCCTATGCGAAAAAGGTGCAGATTCTTCGGAACGGATCCGTATTCGTACCGGACATCGATGACGGATACGCGTATATCCAGGGACTGTTCCGCGCCGGCGACAGCCTGATCGTAAACATCGACATGAGTGCGAGAAGAGTATATCCGAACCGTCACATTGCGGCCGACACCGGAAAGATCGCTTTCCTCCGCGGCCCGCTTGTGTACTGCGCGGAAGGAACAGACAATGACGGCGACGTGCTCGGACTGCGTGTGTCGAGAACCGCGCCGATTCGCGAGCTTGCGGGCGAGGCGCCCGACGGCATGCCGATGTTAACGGTAGCCGGAAGCCGTATCGAAACAAGCGACGAGCTGTACTCCTTTGACGCACCCGAAAAGGAGCCTGTTGTTATCAGACTGATCCCGTATTACACCTGGGGCAACAGAGGTCTTAACGAGATGCGCGTGTGGATTCCGAAGGAGTAAAAAAGTCTTCTCCGAAAAAGTCAAAATTCGCGAAATTTCCTCTTGCAATTCTATATGGGCTTGTGATATATTAAATCAGGTCTTGCGAAGACCGATGCATTTCGGAGGAAATTAACATGACACACATGGCTTTCGGAAAATTGCATACGGACATGAATTTAACTGCACAGAGCATTGTTTTCTATTTGGCGGAATAGTTTTCTATTCCGTCTTTTTCTATAAATAGACCCGATTCACACACACTAAACACACACAGACACAGGAGGATGAAGAGATGCCTAAGAGAGAAGACATTCACAAAGTACTGATTATCGGCTCTGGTCCGATCATCATCGGTCAGGCATGCGAGTTCGACTATTCCGGAACGCAGGCCTGCAAAGCGCTGAAGAAGCTCGGTTACGAGATCGTTCTCGTAAACTCGAACCCGGCGACCATCATGACCGACCCCGAGACAGCCGATGTAACCTATATCGAGCCGCTGAACGTAGCGCGCCTCGAGCAGATCATCGCAAAGGAACGTCCCGACGCACTGCTGCCGAACCTCGGCGGACAGTCCGGCCTGAACCTCTGCAGCGAGCTTTACAACGCGGGCGTTTTGGACAAATACAACGTAAAGGTTATCGGTGTACAGGTTGACGCGATCGAGCGCGGCGAGGACCGTATCGAGTTCAAGAACACGATGAACGAGCTCGGCATCGAGATGGCAAGAAGCGAAGTAGCCTACAGCGTAGAAGAGGCACTTGCGATCGCCGACAAGCTCGGCTATCCCGTAGTACTCCGTCCGGCTTACACGATGGGCGGTGCCGGCGGCGGTCTTGTGTATAACAAGGAAGAGCTGAAGGTTGTCTGCGCGAGAGGTCTTCAGGCAAGCCTGGTGGGCCAGGTTCTCGTTGAGGAGTCCATCCTCGGCTGGGAAGAGCTTGAGCTCGAAGTTGTCCGTGACTGTGAAGGCAACATGATCACCGTATGCTTCATCGAGAACATCGATCCGATGGGCGTTCATACCGGCGACTCTTTCTGCGCGGCTCCGATGCTGACGATTTCCGAGGAAGTACAGAAGCGTCTGCAGCAGCAGGCTTATAAGATTGTAGATAAGGTACAGGTTATCGGCGGAACGAACGTACAGTTCGCGCACGATCCGGTAAGCGACCGTATCATCGTTATCGAAATTAACCCGAGAACGTCCCGTTCCTCGGCTCTTGCTTCGAAGGCAACCGGTTTCCCGATCGCGCTTGTATCCGCAATGCTCGCAACCGGTCTTACCTTAAAGGATATCCCGTGCGGCAAGCACGGCACGCTCGACAAATACGTTCCGGGCGGAGATTATGTCGTAATCAAATTTGCCCGCT
Organism: Lachnospiraceae bacterium; assembly: GCA_017613595.1. Next base: position 3,642 of record JAGADM010000097.1, read on the forward strand.
GGGCATTTGAAAAGTTCAAGGGTGTGGAAGACAAGCTCGGCACCCAGATGCGCGCCGTAGGCGAAGTCATGAGCATCGGAAAGAACTACAAGGAAGCCTTCCAGAAGGCAATCCGCAGCTTGGAGACCGGACGTTACGGCCTCGGCTTCGTGAAGAACTTCCACGATATGACGAAGGCAGAGCTTCTCCAGAAACTCGCGAATCCTTCGAGCGAGCGTCATTTTGAGATGTACGAAGCACTCCGTAAGGGCGCAACGGTTGAGGAAATCTTCAACGCTACACATGTTAAGCGCTGGTTTATCGAGCAGATGAAGGAACTTGTTGAGGAGGAAGAGGCACTCCTTTCGAAGAAGGGTGCGGTTCCCGCAGACGCGGAACTCATTCAGGCGAAGAAGGACGGCTTCTCCGACCGCTACATCGCTAAGCTTGTCGGCGTATCCGAGGATGACATAAGAAACCGCCGTCTTGCCATCGGCCTTACCGAGGCATGGGAAGGCGTACATGTAAGCGGCACACAGGACAGCGCATATTACTTCTCGAGCTACAACATTCCGGTTGATAAGAGCCCTTCAAGCGATAACCGCAAGATTATGATCCTCGGCGGCGGCCCGAACCGTATCGGCCAGGGTATCGAGTTCGATTACTGCTGCGTACATGCGGCAAAGGCTCTTAAGAAGCTCGGCTTCGAGACGATCATCGTTAACTGCAACCCCGAGACCGTTTCGACCGACTACGATACATCCGATAAGCTCTACTTCGAGCCCCTCACCCTTGAGGACGTTCTTTCCATCTACAACAAGGAAAAGCCTCTCGGCGTAATCGCCCAGTTCGGCGGCCAGACGCCTCTGAACCTTGCTGCGGACCTGAAGAGAAACGGCGTAAAGATTCTCGGAACCTCGCCTGAGGTTATCGCTCTGGCGGAAGACCGTGACCTTTTCCGCGATATGATGAAGAAGCTCGACATCCCGATGCCCGAGTCCGGCATGGCGGTTACCGTTGA
>JAGADM010000011.1 GCA_017613595.1 Lachnospiraceae bacterium
CGCGTCCGAAGGATTCTTCAGGTTATGAAGAGCGATTCGATATATCATATCCGCGTGTTTGCGGATCAAATGTTCTGCTTTTTCGGTACCGATTGTGATGTGGAACACCTCCCTTCACTTGTAATACGTATTAGCATACCCGTTTTCGTGCAGGAAAGCAAAAAAAGTTTTTGTCAGATTGCAAAACTTCATCGCTTCTGTTATTATTACAGCGTAGGGGAAACTCTACGCTGTATTTCGTTTGCGTAAAAACGCAGATTTGAGAAAGGGGAATGCCGAAAATGTTCAGTTTTACCACCAACATCGGTATCGATCTCGGCACAGCCAATGTGCTTGTTTATATAAAGGGAAAGGGTGTCGTTCTGCAGGAGCCTTCGGTTGTTGCATATGACCGCGACACCAGCAAGATCAAGGCAATCGGAGAGGAAGCAAGACAGATGCTCGGCAGAACGCCCGGCAACATCGTTGCGGTGCGTCCTTTGAAGCAGGGTGTTATTTCCGACTACTCCGTTACCGAGCGTATGATCAAATACTTCATCCAGAAGTCCATCGGTAAGCGCCGTTTCAATAAGCCGCTTGTCAGCATCTGCGTACCGAGCAGTGCGACTGAGGTTGAGAAGAAGGCGGTTGAGGACGCGACCTACGAGGCGGGTGCCCGTTTCGTAAAGATCATCGAGGAGCCGATCGCGGCTGCCATCGGCGCGGGCATTGACATTTCCCGTCCTTGCGGCAACATGGTTGTCGACATAGGCGGCGGAACGACCGATATTGCCGTAACCAGTCTCGGCGGAGCGGTAACGAGCCAGTCCGTTAAGGTGGCCGGCGACGATTTCGACGAAGCCATCGTAAGATATATGAGAAGAAAGCACAATCTCCTGATCGGTGAGCGTACCGCAGAGGAGGTTAAGATTAAGATCGGTGCGTGCTACGCAAGACCGGAGACTCTTTCCATGGAAGTGCGCGGCCGTAACCTGGTAACCGGTCTTCCGAAGACGATTTCCTTAACGAGTGAGGAAACCGAGGAAGCACTTAAGGAAACAACGGCACAGATCATCGAGGCGATTCATCAGACGCTGGAGAGCACGCCTCCGGAACTCGCGGCCGATATCGCGGACCGCGGTATTGTTCTGACCGGCGGCGGATCCCTTCTCTACGGTCTTGAGGACCTGATTGAAGAGAAGACCGGCATCCGTACGATGACCGCCGACAACCCGACGCTCTGCGTGGCGATCGGAACCGGCCGTTATGTTGAGATGATGAACAGCCATAACAGAAAGAAACTTTCGTTACAGTAACGGTTTATGGAACAGAGAGAAGGCTATGTAGAACATATCAAATTCCGGAACAGCGAGAACGGGTATACCATTTTCCAGCTGTCGATTCCGGGCGAAGCGGATGAACTGACGTGTGTCGGCGTCTTCCCGGAACTGACCGAAGGCGAATATGTTCGTGTGGAAGGGGACATGACGACCCATGTCCTGTACGGGGAACAGCTTCAGGTAGGCAAATACGAAATCTGTGTTCCGAAGGACCGGCTCGCGATGGAGCGTTATCTCGGGTCCGGAGCCATAAAGGGAATCGGCGTCACGATGGCGACAAGAATCGTCGCAAAGTTCGGTGACGACACGTTCCGCATCTTTGAAAGGGAGCCCGAAAGGCTTGCCGAGGTCAAAGGCATCAGCGAGCGCATGGCGCGCGAGTTTCATGCGAGCTTCCAGGAGAAGCAGGGCATGCGGAACGCCATGATGTATCTGCAGCAGTACAGTATTTCCGGTGAACTGGCCGTCAAGATTTACAAGCAGTACGGCGACAGTCTGCGGGATGTACTCGAACATAATCCGTATCAGCTGATTGAGGATATCAACGGGATCGGTTTCAAAACCGCCGACGGTATCGCGGAGCGGATGGGAATCTCGGGGGAGAGCGAATTCCGCATCCGGGCAGGCATTCTCTACGCGCTGCAGCTTGCATCGCAGTCGGGGCATGTGTATCTGCCGGACAGCGAGCTGATCCGCTACTGCACGGGCCTTTTAGGTGTGCAGGAGGATTCGCTGTCGCATATTATCGAGACGCTGAGCCTTGAAAGAAAACTGAAGATTGTCAGAAAGCAGACCGAAGACGGGGAGGAACGGCAGGTTTATTCCTGGCCGTCTTATTTTGCGGAGATCGCGGTTGCGCGCATGCTCTGCAATCTGAATCAGAAGGATAATATCGACGAAGGCTTTGTATTTCACCGCCTCCGTTCCATCGAGAAGAATCTCGATATCGAGCTCGATGAGATTCAGCGGCAGGCCGTTCTCGAGGCGTCGAGAAACGGTGTCATGATCCTGACCGGCGGACCGGGTACCGGTAAGACGACAACGATCAATGCCATCATCGGCCTGTTTGAAAGCAAAGGCAAGAACATCCTTCTTGCGGCGCCCACGGGACGCGCGGCCAAGCGCATGACCGAAGCGACCGGGCGGGAGGCAAGAACCATCCACCGCCTCCTTGAGGTAACGAGGATGAATCCGGACGGCAACGATTTCCGTCACGGCATCTTCGCGAGAGACGAGAGCAATCCGCTCGAAACCGACGTTGTGATCATCGACGAGGTTTCGATGGTAGACATACATCTGATGAACGCGCTGCTTCGCGCGATTCCCGTCGGGACAAGACTGATCCTTGTCGGCGACGGCGACCAGCTGCCGAGCGTGGGACCGGGCAACGTGCTTCGGGATATTCTCGAGAGCGGCGTATTTGCCTCCGTATGTCTCACGAAGATATTCCGGCAGGCGGAGGAGAGCGACATTGTCGTCAACGCGCATAAGATCCGAAACGGCGAAGACATCCGCCTTGACAATAAGAGTAAGGATTTCTTCATTATGCGGCGGAGCGACCCGTCGGTGATCCTTTCGGTCGTATCCGAACTCGTGCGGGATAAGCTTCCGAAATACGTTGAGGCGACGGCGATGGACATTCAGGTGCTTACCCCGATGCGTAAGGGCGAACTCGGTGTGGAAAATATGAACCGTGTTCTGCAGGCATACCTGAATCCGCAGGACGAACGGAAGGTCGAGCACGCGACGAGGGGCATTGTGTTCCGCGAAGGCGACAAGGTCATGCAGATCAAGAACAACTACCAGATGGAGTGGGAGATCCGCACGGCGCGCGGCACGATCACCGAGAACGGCATGGGAATCTACAACGGCGATATCGGCATCATCAAAAAGATCAACCGCTTCGCCGAAGAGATGGAAATCCTGTTCGATGAAAATAAGACGGTCTACTACCCATTTTCCTCGACCGAGGATCTCGAGCACGCGTATGCGGTGACGATCCACAAGTCGCAGGGAAGCGAGTATCCGGCGGTTGTTCTGCCGATACTGACCGGACCGCAGATGCTTCTTACAAGAAACCTTTTATATACGGCGGTTACGCGTGCGACACGTTGCGTAACGATTGTCGGCAGCGAGAACGCAATCCGTCAGATGATCGCCAACGCGAACGAGAGAAAGCGTTATACCGGTCTTTGCGACCGGATATGGGAATGCAGCCGGTAACGGCGCATTAGTAAGGCCCCGGAAGCGGCGGGGGATGCTCCGCGGAAGGGGGCAATATCACACAGTCAGAAAAAGGAGAGTCATTATGGACACAGCACTGGTAGTAATGGCAGCAGGCATGGGCAGCCGGTTCGGGGGAGGAATCAAGCAGCTCGAGCATGTAGGACCTAGCGGCGAGATCATCATGGACTATTCCATCTATGCCGCAAAGGAAGCAGGTTTCAACAAGGTCGTATTCATTATCCGAAGAGACCTGGAAAAGGATTTCCGTGAGATCATCGGAAACCGCATTGAGAAGTACATCGATGTAACTTACGTATTTCAGGAAATGGACAACATTCCGGAAGGATTTACCGTTCCGGAAGGGCGTAAGAAGCCCTGGGGGACCGGCCAGGCCGTGCTTTCCTGCCTCGGCGTTTTAGATTGTCCGTTCGTTGTCATCAACGCCGATGACTTCTATGGAAAGGAAGCTTTCCGCGCGACACACGACTATCTGGTGAGCCTTCCCGAGGGAAGCAAGGGTCAATATTGTATGGCCGGATTTATCCTCGGAAACACGTTGAGCGAGAACGGAATGGTTACCCGCGGAGTGTGCGAAGTTAAGGAAGGACGCCTTTCTACTGTTGAAGAATGCTTCTCGCTGAAGAGAGACGGAGACGTTGTAACCGGAGAAGACGGTAACGGCAATCCGAAGAAGTTTGATCCGAATATTCCGGTTTCGATGAATTTGTGGGGATTCACACCGGACTTCCTTGATGAACTGAATAACCGTTTCGCGGACTTCCTCCGTACGGAGGCCGCGGCCAATCCGCTTAAGGCGGAATACCTGCTTCCTCAGATCGTAGGAGAGATGGTTAAGAGCGGACGCGCATCGGTAGCCGTGCTTCCGACCGTGGACAAATGGTTCGGCGTCACCTATAAAGAGGACAAGCCGCTCTTCGTAGAGTCGATCAACAAGCTGATCGCCAAAGGAGAGTTCCCGGCTGAGATCTTCCGCTAGGATGACCGAAGATGTATTGAGGTTTTATGAAAAGTGTTTTTGATCTGTTATACCCACCCCGTTGCCCTGTGTGTGACGGGGTTCGTTTTTCTGATGAACCGGTGTGCTGTCCGCCCTGCCGGGAGAAACTGAGGTTCATCGACGGACCGGCATGCATGTGCTGCGGCCGGCCGTTACAAAGTGAGGATACGGAGTACTGCTATGACTGCGCCAAGCGGAGACGAAGCTATGAGCGCGGAATCTCGCTCGGTGTCTATGAGGGAGTGCTGAAGGATTCCGTTCTCCGGTTCAAGTTCTCGGGACGGGAGGAGTATGCTTCCTTCTTCGCGGAATGCCTTGAGGAGCGGTACCGGAAGCAGATTCACCGCTTCCGTCCGGACGTGATCCTGCCGGTTCCGATGCATAAGCGGAAGGAGCGGAAGCGCGGCTACAACCAGGCGGCGAGTCTTGCGAGGGAGCTGTCCGCGCTGACCGGTATTCCCGCGGATGAGTCGATTCTTCTCCGTACCCGCTATACTTCGCCGCAGAAGGAATTAAATGATGTCGCGAGACTGCAGAACTTATTGAAGGCATTTGCCGTAGAGGAAGATGCCCTTTCGGCATGGAAAAAGGACCACCCGTTTAAAAGGGTGATCCTTGTTGATGACATTTATACGACCGGCAGTACGATGGAAGCCTGCGCGTCGCTTCTTAAGCGGGCGGGGGCGGAAGCGGTCATGCCGGTGACAGTCGCCGTCGCGGGCGGATATATGCAGTAGAATGCGGTACATGTTGCGACGGAGTTGTGTAATCATCGAGCCGCTAAACGGAATGTGTCCGGTATCAAGCCGGCCGGTTCTTACTGCTCCGTAAGCCTTATGCCGTCCTCTTCAATCGTGATGAGGCGGTTCTTATAGAGGTTTCCGACGGCGCGTTTGAAAGCAGCCTTACTCAGGCAGAAACGCGTCTTGATATCTTCGGCGCTGCTCTTATCGTTAAACGGAAGGAATCCGCCGGCGCCCTTTAGTGAAGAAAGGATCAGCTTCGCGTCGGAATCCATCTGCACGTGCGCTTTTTCGCGAAGCGAGAGTGTCAGTTTGCCGTCCGGAAGAACCCTCGCAACTCTTGCCTCGACCAGCTGGCCGGAGCGGAGCGGGTAGGGAAGATCGTCCTTCGGAACGAGCGCGGAATATTCATTGTCAACCGCGACAAATGCGCCGAAGTTCCGGCTCACATCGTATACGACGCCGGACACGCGGTCGTCCTTTTTATACGGCGAATCCGTATGCAGGTATTCGTAAACCTTCATCGTCGAGCACAGGCGGCTGCTCTTATCAACATAGAGGGAGACGAGAACTTCGTCGCCTTCCTTCAGCGCGCGCGTCTGCTCATGGAAAGGAAGGAACAGGTTCTTGGCAAGTCCCCAGTCGAGGAAGGCACCGATCTTGTTCACCTGTACGACCGGAAGAACGGCAATGCCGCCGATTTCGAGAGCAGGAATCTGCTTGGTCGCGATGATACGGTCCTCGGAATCCTTATAGATGAATACCGTGACGGTATCGCCGGGCTTTTCACCGGCGAGCTGATTCTTCGGCAGAAGCACCTGCTCCGCGGGATTATCGTCCGCTTTCAGGTAGGCTCCGTGCTCAGTGATACGTTCTATTGTAAGATCCTGTTTCTTTCCGAGTTCTATCATTGTCCGCTCCTTTTCCTGTTCCGTAACGCCTGTAGTATAGCATACTTATCAGAAGAAATCCATACGCGGAACAGATTTCCTCCTTGAGAAAAGGGTGGAGCCGTGATACAATGAATAAGCACGACGAGGGGAGGAGCATTTTCATGAAATCGAGAGAGACGGCACATGTGAATCTGGCGTTTTTACTGACGGCAATCGTGTACCTTTCGGTCTCTTTCTGCATTGAACTCTGGTCGCTCGCGACGAAGTCGGAACTGCCGTTTCCGGCGCTCATCATCATAAGCCAGCTCGGGCTTTTCGCCGTACCGTTTCTGTACGCGGTTAAGCGGGGCAATATCGGAGAGAATCTCGGCTTTCATAAGATTTCGGTCGGAACAGGCATTCTTGTCGTTCTGCTGATGATCTGTCTTGAGCCGGTGCTTACTCTTATCAACGCGCTTTCACAGTGTTTCGTGGATGCCCCGACGACCGAGATGATCACCGAGAACGCGAAGATTTATCCGTTCCCCGTGATGTTTCTTCTTGTGGCGCTCATGCCCGCGATCTGTGAGGAGATCATCTACCGCGGCGTGTTCTTCCAGACGTACCGGAAGGAAGCGGTGATTCCGGGCGCGCTGCTTTCGGCGTTTCTGTTCGGTGTCCTGCATGGGAATCTGAACCAGTTTGCATATACTTTCTTTATGGGATTTATCATCGCGCTGACCGTGTATGTGACGAAGTCAATCCTTGCGGGAATGCTGATGCATCTGACCGTGAACGGATTGTCAACCATACTGCTTTATGTTTTGCAGAAGTCCCAAAGTCTGCAGGAGCAGGTGGCCGAAGTGCAGGAGACAACAGAGCAGTTTACGGTTGTCGGCGTGATCAGCGATTACGGATTCATGGCGTTCTTCGGCGGATTGCTGGCATACATTCTGTTCCAGGCCATCGCGAGAAAGTGCGGCACCTGGAGAGAACTCGGCGAAGCGTTCCGTGCGGAAGGCAAGACAAAGGCCTTCTTCGGTATGTTTACGTGGCCGCTTATCGCTGCCGTTGCGGTTATGATCGGTCTGATGGTATTAAGTGAGTTTGCGAAATAGAATAATACGAAGGAATAAGGCCTTGCGCGGGCCTTACGGAAAAGGAGATAAAGTATCATGTATGATGTTGTGATTATCGGATCCGGTCCGGCCGGAATGGCCGCGGCAGTATATGCCGCGCGTGCCGAACTCACATTTGTCGTAGTGGAAAAGGATATGAGCGGCGGTCAGATTCTCGAAACATCTGAGATTGACAATTACCCGGGGTATCCTTCCATCAGCGGATTCGAGCTGGCGGACAGGTTTCGCGAGCATGCCGAGGCGTGCGGCACCGAGATTATCGAGAATATCACGATCGAAGATTTCCGAAAGATCGACGGCGGTTATGAACTCGTATTTGACGGCAATAAGACGATGGAGACGAAGACAATCCTGATCGCGACCGGTGCAAGGCCGAGAAGACTCGGCTGTCCGGGCGAAGAGGAACTGACCGGTGCGGGTGTGTCCTACTGCGCGACCTGCGACGGCGCGTTCTTCAAGGGACGTGATGTCATCGTTGTCGGCGGCGGAAATACGGCGGTTGAGGACGCGATATTCCTTGCGCGCGGCTGTAAGAGCGTAACGCTTATACACCGCAGGGATTCGCTTCGTGCTTCCCGCAATCTCGTGACCAAGCTGAAGAGTCTTCCGAATGTCGAAATCATATGGGACAGCACTGTAGAGCGCATCTACGGAAACGGCATGGTGGAGTCCGTGCTTCTTAAGAACGTGAAGACCGGCGAGCTGACCGATCGGAAAGCAAACGGCGTCTTCGTGGCAGTCGGAACGAAGCCGAGCAACCTCGGCTGGCAGGACAAGATTCCCTGTGATGAGGGTGGATATTTCATCGCCGGAGAGAACTGCGAGACGCAGGTTCCCGGAATCTTCGCGGCGGGCGATGTCCGTACGAAGAGCCTTCGTCAGGTAATCACGGCGGCGGCCGACGGCGCCAACGCAATCTACCGGATTGAGCAGTATCTGGCGGAACAGGAATAAGAATGCGGCCCCGGCCGGGAACGGTCCGGGGCTTTTCAGAAAGATTAAGGTCGGCCTTTTGCTGGCCTTTTTGTTATATGCGGGGCTTCTTGCCGGCTGCGGTGAAGAAAGACATGCAGATGGGACGGACTCCGATTGACTATGAAGAAAGCGAGGTACGGCTGTGACAACAAGAGAAGAAGCGCTTGCGTACGGATTGTCCTTTCCGGACACTTATCAGGACGCGCCGTTCCATGACGCGAACTGGCAGCTTGCGCGATACAAAGGCAATAAGAAGGCGTTCCTCTGGACATACGAGAAGGACGGCTTTGTGAACCTGAACCTGAAGACGGCCCCGGACAGAGCGTATTTTCTTCGGGCACGCTACAGCGCGGTCCGTCCGGCGTATCATCAGAACAAGGATCACTGGATCACGGTCATTCTCGACGGAAGCATCCCGGACGAAGAGGTGCGGATGATGATCGCGGAAAGTTACGACCTGATCTCGGATAATCCGACGAAACGGATCTACGAAGCGGTGAAGAAGATCCCGTACGGCCGTGTAGCCACCTACGGACAGATCGCCGCGCTCGCGGGCAACCCGCGGATGTCGCGCGCGGTCGGAAACGCGCTTCACAAGAATCCGGACCCCGACGGCATTCCGTGCTACCGCGTCGTGAACGCGCAGGGAAGGCTCGCGGAGGCATTTGTCTTCGGCGGGGTAAATGTGCAGGAACGGCTTTTGAAAGAGGAGGGTGTCGAGGTGACGGACGGGATTGTGAACCTTTCGAAGTTTCAATGGAAGCAGCGCAAGCTGTTCTTTACGGACCTCGATGAGACGCTTCTTACTTCGGATAAGAAGGTGTCGCCTTTAACCTATGAAGAACTGAAGAAATACTCGGAGCGGGGCAACAGCCTGGTGATCGCGTCGGGGCGGAGCCTTCACAGCGCGATGAGTGTGCAGAAGGAACTGGGGCTTGATTTCCCCGATAGCTACATTGTCGCGTCAAACGGTTGTCTGATCTATGACTGTGCGAAGAAGGAGACGATCTTCCGGGCGGGCGTACCGCTTCCGGTTGTCGCGGAGATATTCCGGATGGCGCGTGAGCAGGGCATGTATGTGCAGACATACACCGATGACCGGATCATCGCGCCGGGCGAGACGGAGGAGCTTGCGCGTTACAGTAAGTTCGTGCGCACGCCGATCCTTCTTGCGGCCGACCCGATTCCGCATCTTGATAAACCGCCGTGCAAGGTTCTTTCGATTGAACTGCATGACCATGAGAAACAGGAGCGTTTCCGCGCGTCCGTAACGGAGCGGTTCGGAGACGTGATCGATACGATGTATTCGTCGCCGTATTACCTTGAGATCATTCCGAAGGGCTGCGGCAAAGGACAAGCGGCCGTAAGACTTGCGGAGCATCTCGGAATCCCGGTCAGCGACACATTTGCTGCCGGTGATGAGGAAAATGATATCAGCATGATTGAAATGACCGGCCTCGGTATCGCCATGTGTAACGGCAAAGAGGAGGTCCGCCGCGCGGCTGACGCGGTAACCGGAGAGGACAACAACCATGACGGTCTTGTGCCGTTTATCAGAAACATGTAGCATAGCGGAGTGCCGCGGAAAGGAACAAACCATGGCAGCAGATATTTCGGTAGTCATTCCGGCCCATAACGAAGAGGCCTATATAGAGCGATGTATCCGCTCCGTGAAACGGTCGGACAGGGAGTTCGCGGGAACCACGGAAATCGTGGTTGTGTGCAACCGCTGTACGGACCGCACGGCGGAGATTGCGGAAGCGTGCGGCGCGAAGGTTGTGTATAACGAAGACCGGTGCATCGCAAAGGTACGTAACGCGGGAATCCTTGCGGCTTCCGGCCGGATCATCGTGACTATCGATGCCGACAACCGCATGACCAAAGGAACGCTTTCGGAAATCAGTGAACTGCTTGCCTCCGGCAAAGTGATCGGCGGAGGAGCTCCGATCCGGTTTGAACGGTATTCTTTCCCGCTGTGGCTCAATGACCTGATGGTCCGCGCGGCAGGAGCACTGACCGGTTTATACAGCGGCATCTTCTACGCGGAGCGGGATACGTTCATTCTGATCGGGGGTTTTGTCGATCAGAAGGCCATGGAGGACGTCGCCACCGCGAAGAAGCTTCGGAAGCTCGGGCAGGAGAGAGGACTTTCCTATACAACGCTTAAGAAGAATTATCTGCTGAATTCCACCCGCAAATACGACGACCTGGGAGACTGGCTCTACTTTAAGCTTTTGATCAAAAACGCCGGCACATTTGTCCGTGCCGCCTTCGGTGACCGGAGCGGAGTAGACCGTCTTTTGGATGAATTGTTCTACGATTACAACGATAATCACGTGAAGTAGTCTGACAATTTCGATTTTAACAAAAACCGAAAAATATATTGACAAACATCGATTTCGCCATCTTGCACAAATTTGCCGAAATTGCAAATTTGCTCTTGACAGCGGAATTGTGGATAATTTTCCTGAAAAGGGGAGTTATCGACAGTGGATAAATGCAAAAATGGCGGTATTTTCCTATGTTTTCCACAAAATTATCCACTTTATCCACAATATCGTTCCATTTTTGTAGTATGTTGAGACCCCTGAACTGTCGAAAGTTTGTTTTGTGAAAAAGGTAAAAAATGAGGTTTTTGCACGAATTTCGAGTGAAAAATATTTCACTTAATTGTCAGATAATTGCAGAAAATTAACCGTATTTTGCTTTTTTCATTTCCTGCCTTTGGGTTTTACCGGAAAATGACACATATTCCGTAATATGAGCGGATTCCTGACAGACCGCTGCGAAATGCCTTTGCATTGTCGGAGCGGTTTTGCTATATTGTAATTGGGAGAATTTAAGTTGTTCCGCGCGGGTGTGCGCGCGGAGGTTCGGCAGATTGCGAAAGGACAGCGTATGGATAAGAGTCAGCTGATGGCATATATCGGGCAGATTGTCCGCGTCGCGAAGGATGAGACGCAGGCAGGGCTGTTACTCAGCCAGCTCGAAGAGATGCTTAAAAAAGACACAAGCGATGAAGAGCAGCTCGCACTTGTGCGCGGGCTTCAGAACTGTGTCACCGACCTGCTGGCGCTTCCGAAGGACAAGCCGGTCAACGAGGAGGTACTGCTTTTAGCATACCGCCGTTCGATGGAGCGCAAGGTCCGCACGCAGTTATTCGGTTAACACTATGTATGCGTATGTAGATGAACAATACACCATCGCGGATGAGTGCATCTTCGCTTATTCCGGAAATGAGGAAGCCGTTCGCGTCCCGACGAGTACGGGCGACGGACATCCCCTTTCGGCAATCGGCAAAGGTGCCTATTACGGTGCGGAACAGATGAAGAAACTGACGATCACCAACGGCATCGAATCCGTTGGTGATTATGCGTTCAAAATGTGTTCCTCTCTGGAGGAGGTTATTGTTGCGCCGACGGTTGTCGAGTGCGGCGAGCGGCCGTTCCAGTCGTGCCGGAAACTCCGTTCGGTAAGGTTCTTCCTCGATCTGATGGAAGACGAGATGAAGGAACTCACGGCGCACAGCTTCGCGCTTTCGGACGGGCGCTTTCTGATCGCAGACCGCGAGGAGAAGCTGTCCTATATGCACGCAGCCTATGAGATGACGAGAGACATGGGCATCCGTCCGGTCGGCATCCGTCCCGAGATGGAGACGCTGTTTCTGGTGCGGAACGTCAATGTGAGCACGGGACAGGAGGCGCTCGGCGTCTCGAAACAGACTATGACATTTGCCGGCTGCTATGTCGGCAACAATGAGAAGGATATATTCCTGCACGCGGCCGACCCGAAGAAGAGCAAGTGTGTCGATTCCATCACGGAGGGGCTGTGCGACATGATGTCGAAACTCGGCGAGCAGAGGCTTAACATGCTCGAGGAGTCGGTGTTCCTGACCTTCGGAAAGCCCGAGCAGCAGAACGGGATCTACCGGCTTATGATTGACGCGAGGAAGAGTTTCTGTTTCTTCCAGTCCGCGCAGCCGGTGACGTACGGCGGCGAGAAATATTACATTTACTGCCGGAATTTTCCGACCAATGATGAGACGTGCCGATACTACCGCCAGGAGGCGGAGGTGCTCCGCGCGGACGGCGGTTACGTTCCGGAAGATATCCGGAAGTCGGTTTACGCCAAATACAAGCTGATCACGGGGTTCTGACGAAGCCCGGTTTACGGCAGATGATACAGAAAAACGGGACCGGTGACGGGCAGCGTCATCGGGATAAGAAAACGCAGCACGGGAGATATAACAGATGTCGGAAGTGGCGGATGAAATTCGAAAACTCTGCATGACGACGGTAAGACGCGCGCCGTTTTACGGGGATATCCTTGTGTCCGTTTCGTTTGAGGAAGACCGCTCCGTACAGACGGCGGTGACCGACGGATTGAAGATCCGCTATAACCCGGATTATCTCGGCGCGCTGTCCGCGGGCGAGCGGAATTATATCATTATGCATGAAGTCATGCATGTCCTTCTCCGGCACCCGATGCGAGGAAAGAACCGCCGGCCCGATATCTGGAACGCGGCGGCGGATTACATCGTCAATTCGATACTCGACTGGGATGTGCGTCCGGTCATGATGAAGATCGGTATTCCGTTCGACCGGCCGAAGGACGGCCTGTTCGCGGAAGTGGACCGCATGCAGTCCGTGGAAACGTTATATGACTGTGTCCTTCGGGATAATCCCGAGCCGAGCGAGGACGGCACCCTTGTGGGGCGCACGACCTACCGCGAGGGACTGACCGGCGAAGGCCGCATCGTTCACGCGCCGGAGCGCGATGTGGACGAACCGGCCGAAATGTCGAAGCAGCAGGAAGCACTTCTTGAGGAGAAGACAAAGGCGCTTTTACGGCGGGCGGCCAAGCAGGGCAACGGCAGTTATGCTATCCCGCCGCAGCTTGCGCAGATACTGGATACGAAGAAGCCGGACTGGCGCGTTTTGATGAGGGATTTCCTCGATGCCGAGATCAAAGAGGAAGTGTCCTACGCGACGCCGGAACGCAAGTATTTTCATATGGATCTGATCCTGCCGGGACATCCGACCGAGGAAGAGGACCTCGAAGAACTGTGGGCATTTGTCGACTCCTCGGGTTCGATCGGCAAGGAAAGAATGGATGTGTTCCTGACACAGCTGTACCGGATTTCGAAGGAGTTCCAGTGCATCATCAACCTGTGTTTCTGGGACACGCAGGTAACGGATGTGTACCGCAAGGTGCGCGGCGAGAAGAACCTCTTAAAATGCACGCCGTCGCATTCGGGCGGAACCGACGTGAACTGCATCTATGACTGGATCGCGGCCAACAAGGTCCGCCCCGAGGTAATGCTGATTTTAACGGACGGCGAGTTCGGTCCGCTCGATCCGAAACGGTTCCTGCCGTATCTTCGGCGGAACACGCTTCTGGTTCTCTCGGAAGAGACCGAACCGACCGAAGATATGAAACGCATGGGCAAGGTTGCATGGTTAAAGGAAAGCAGAGTACGGTAACTTCTGCGGAAAGGGAATTTTATGACAATCAGAGAATTTGCGGAGACGATTGAATTTAACCTGAAATACAATCTGAAATATACCATTCTCGGACTCGGCGCGCCAGGTATCGGCAAATCCGAGATCATCCGCCAGATCGGAGCCAAATACGGCTACAAGGTTATCGATATCCGTCTGGCGCAGATGTCCGAAGTCGAGATCAGCGGACTGATTTATCCGAATGCCGACCGCACCAAGACGATCTGGCTTTCCCCGGAAGTACTGCCGGACGAGAAGCGTGATGGTCCGAAGACCATCCTTCTTCTCGATGAGATCACGTCGTGTACGAAGCGCGTGCAGGTAGCCGCTTACCAGCTGATCCTCGACCGCCGCATCGGACAGTACATGCTTCCCGAGGGGACAATCGTCATCGCGCTCGGTAACCGCGAGGACGACGACGGCGTATACATCCGTCTCGCGGGACCTCTTGCCGATCGATTTGAGATCCATTACATCGAGCCTGATTTCGAGACCTGGAAGAAGGATTTCGCGATTCCGCACGGCGTCCACAAATTTGTCATGGATTACCTGACCGTCAAGCCCGAAGCGCTGCATACGCAGGTGCCGGGCGACAGCAACATCGTATTTGCCACACCTCGTTCGTGGACGAGAGTCAGTGATATCCTGAAATACGACTGCAACGTGGACAGCATGATCGTCCAGCATAAGATCGTCGGCAACATCGGCGAGAAGGAAGGACTGCAGTTCATTGAGTACTGCAAGAACCAGGAGAAGCTTGTCAGCGCCGACGAATTCATGTACCGCGGAGCATCTGCGCCGGAGCATCCGGACGAACTTTACATCCTTGTGAACGGTATCGTCAACAAGGCATCGTTCCTCGGAACGGTCCGCTCCGTTGACGAGCTCTCGGATGAGCAGCAGAAGACCGTGCAGGACGTGCTTCGCGCCCTGTTCCGCCTGACCAAGGCGGAGTTTATCGTAATGGGTCTTAGGAACCTTTTACAGATGAACCGCAGTGTCGTGAAAGCCATCTACCTTGAACTCGACGACGAGAACTGCCTGCGCTTCATACACGCCAACTGGTACGCGCTCGGCATGGACGAGGTCATGATGCAGTAAATGATATGGAAAATGACAGATTCGGGCCGCTCTTACGGGCGGCCCTTTTTTCATGGGAAACTGTGCTTAACGCCGGTTTTGCGGAAAGATGTCCGCATTTGTGACAAGTTACCATACAAAGCGCGTTAAGATATCTGTTTTTCTACGTTTTCAAGTGAAAAAAAGTTTGTATTGTTTCTGTCTGTATGATAGAATGTCCTCAGCGGCTGTTCACAGACGTTTCTTTTGCGTGTGCATTTCGCGCCCGCGAAATGGCACGGATCGCCTATTGTGGAGAAGGCATACGACGGACAGCTCAGAAAACAGAGGAGGTCATAAATATATGGCTAAGAAATGGGTATATGCATTTACCGAAGGTAATGCAGACATGAGAAACCTGCTCGGCGGCAAGGGCGCGAACCTCGCTGAGATGACGAACATCGGTCTTCCGGTGCCGCAGGGTTTCACAATCACGACGGAAGCCTGCACGCAGTATTATGATGACGGGCGCAAGATTAATGATGAGATTATGGCGCAGGCTATGGAAGGCGTTAAGCGCATGGAGGAGATCAACGGCAAGAAGTTCGGCGATCTTCAGAATCCGCTTCTCGTATCGGTTCGTTCCGGTGCACGCGCATCCATGCCGGGTATGATGGATACCATCCTGAACCTCGGTCTTAACGACAAGGTAGTTGCAGCGATGATCGCCGGCAACCCCGACCCGAAGTTCAAGAGATTCGTATATGACTCTTACCGCCGTTTCATCCAGATGTTCTCGGATGTTGTAATGGGCGTAGGTAAGAAGTATTTCGAGCAGCTTATCGACAAGATGAAAGAGGAAAAGGGCGTACAGTACGACGTTGACCTCACCGCTGTTGACCTTAAGAAACTCGCTGAGCAGTTCAAGGCTGAGTACAAGAAGCAGCTCGGCAAGGAATTCCCTTCCGATCCGGTTGAGCAGCTCAAACTCGCGATCGAAGCCGTATTCCGCTCTTGGGATAACCCGCGTGCGAACGTATACCGCCGTGACAACGATATCCCTTACAGCTGGGGAACGGCCGTATCGGTTATGCCCATGGTATTCGGTA
>JAGADM010000098.1 GCA_017613595.1 Lachnospiraceae bacterium
ATCGAAAACAGCATCGTGAGAAACGTTCTCGAAGGCTGCACCGGTACGGTTGTCAGCAATGAATAAGGGTTTTACCCGATCAAAAGGAGTGTGACAGTATGAACGAGATTTTAACCCCTTTCGAAGTTAAGATGAATAAGACGATGGACAATCTGAAAGAGGAGTACGCGAACATCCGCGCAGGACGTGCGAACCCGCATCTTCTCGATAAGATCAAAGTAGATTATTACGGAACCCCGACCGCTTTGCAGCAGGTTGCGAACATCTCGGTTCCGGAAGCCAGAATGATCGTGATCCAGCCTTGGGAATCCAGACTGATCCGCGACATTGAAAAGGCAATCCTCGCATCCGATATCGGAATCACTCCCGGTAACGACGGCAAATGCATCCGCCTGATGTTCCCGGAGCTTACCGAAGATCGAAGAAAGGATCTTGCGAAGGATATTAAGAAGAAGGCCGAGGAAGCCAAGGTTGCCATCCGTAACATCCGCCGCGATGCGAATGATGCCATCAAGAAAGCCGGCAAGGAGATTTCCGAAGACGAAGTAAAGAAGATGGAAACGGACGCGCAGAAGATGACCGACAAGTTCATTGAGGACATTGACAAGACCGCGGCCGACAAGACCAAGGAAATCATGACCGTATAATATTTGTCTGAAATCTGAGATCGGGGCGTAGCATATACGCCCCGATTGTTAGCATGATTTCCGGAGGAATTATGGCTGAAAGCAAAGAATATAAGATTCCCCGTCATGTGGCGATCATCATGGACGGAAACGGCCGCTGGGCGAAGAAACGTTTCCTTCCGAGAAAGGCCGGACATGTGCAGGGAAGCCGCGTCGCGGAACAGATCTGTGAGGATGCGTATGATCTCGGGATTGAGTATCTGACGTATTACGCGTTCTCCACCGAGAACTGGTCGAGACCGCAGGACGAAGTTGACGCGCTGATGAACCTGCTCCGCAAGTACATGAAGGACAGTATCGAGCGAAGCAGCAGGAACAACATGCGCGTGCGCGTCATCGGCGACATTTCGGCGCTGGCGCCGGATCTGCAGGAGAGCATCCGTAAACTCGAAGAGGTTTCGGCTTCCAACACCGGACTTAAGTTCCAGGTTGCGATCAATTACGGCGGCCGGGACGAGATCCTGCGTGCCGTAAGGAAGGCTGCGGAAACGGTGAAAGAGGGCGAACTGCAGCCCGAAGATATTAACGAAGAGATTTTTTACGGATTCTTCGATACTGCGGGGATTCCGTATCCGGACCTGATGATCCGGACAAGCGGGGAGATGCGCACGAGCAATTTCCTGCCCTGGCAGTTGGCATATTCGGAGTTCTATTTTACCGATGTGCTGTGGCCGGATTTCAATAAAAAAGAATTAAAGAAGGCATTGGACTTCTATAATGGCAGGGAGCGCCGGTTCGGCGGTGTCTGACGTTTGGAGAAAGGACCGGCTTGGCCGGCAGGTTTTGGTTCATGTTAAAACGTACATTGAGCGGAGCAGTGCTTGTAGCTGTAGCATTTGCCGCATTCTGGTTCGGCGGATACGTTCTGCTCGCAATCACCTTGTTTCTTTCGATTCTCGGAATGTTTGAACTGTTCCGGGTATTCGAAATGCAGAAATCACCGCACGCGTTCCTCGGATACGCGGCCGCGGTCGCTTATGACGCGTCGCTGCTTCTTGAGGACCCCGAGAAGTATTTCGTTCCCGGGCTTTGCATATTCTTACTGCTGACGCTTATCATCTATGTGCTTTCGTTCCCGAACGTTAAGGCGGCAAAGGCGATATGCGTACCGTTCGTATTCCTGTATGTGGCATTTCTGTTCGGTTTCCTGTACCGCATCCGCGTGCTGGACGGCGGCGTGTATCTTGTATGGATTGTGCTGCTCGGCGCATGGGGAAGCGACACATTTGCCTACCTTGCGGGCGTTCTGTTCGGAAAGCATAAGGCGTTCCCGAGACTCAGCCCGAAGAAGACATGGGAAGGCTGCGTCGGCGGCGTGCTCGGCGCTTCAATTCTTTGCGGCGTATACGGATTATGTCTCAGCTCGAAGCTTCCGTCTTTCGATCCGCTGCCCGCATGGGCTGCTCTCGCAATCGTAGGAGCGTGTTCCGCGGTTCTTTCGATGTTCGGCGACCTGACGGCCTCCGCCATCAAGAGAGACCACGGCGTAAAGGATTACGGCAAGCTGATCCCGGGTCACGGCGGCGTTATGGACCGCTTCGACAGCGTCCTTTTCACCGCACCCGCCGTATATCTTCTGATCACGGCATTATTGTAGGATTACAGCCGGTTTCCGCCGGCTGACAGTTTACCGGGCGTTTAACGCTTCGGTGTGAGGACAGTTATGAAACATCTTGGCATATTCGGTTCAACCGGTTCAATCGGAACTCAGACTTTGGAAATCGTTCGGGATTATCCGGACGATTTTCGTGTTGAAATACTTGCGGTTTCCGGCAATACAGCAAAGCTTGAGCAGCAGATTCGCGAGTTCCGGCCGAAGAAGGTTTGCGTTTACAAAGAAGAGGCTTACCTTGACCTTAAGAACCGCATTTCGGACCTTGACGGAATCGAAGTATATACCGGAATGGAAGGACTTCTTACGTGTGCTGCGGACCCCTGCTACGATACGATGGTTGCTGCGGTTGTCGGAATGATCGGCATTCTGCCGACGATGGCGGCAATCCGCGCAGGCAAATGCGTCGCGCTCGCCAATAAGGAGACGCTCGTAACGGCAGGACACCTGATCATGCCGATGCTGAAGGAGTATCATACCGACCTGTATCCGGTTGACAGCGAGCATTCCGCAATATTCCAGTCGCTGCAGGGACTTCCCTATAGCGGACCGGTTTCCGACGGCAATCCCGCGATCAAACGGATTCTCCTGACGGCTTCGGGCGGACCGTTCCGCGGCCGTACGCTTGCTGAAATGAAGAATTACACGGTTGAGGACGCACTTCGCCATCCGAATTGGGCGATGGGACAAAAAATAACCATCGACAGTGCTACAATGGTTAACAAGGGACTGGAAATGATGGAAGCAAGGTGGCTTTTCGGCGTGGAACCGGAGCAGATCACCGTTCTGATCCATCCGCAGAGCATCCTGCACAGCGCCGTGGAGTTTACGGACGGTGCCGTGATCGGTCAGATGGGCATGCCCGACATGAAGTTGCCGATCCAGTACGCTTTGTTCTATCCGGAACGTAAGAAGATGACGGCGAAGCCGCTGGATCTGTTTCAGGTGGCGGACCTGCATTTTGAGAAGCCGGACCTTGTGAACTTCCCGGCATTTGCCGCGGCAAAGGATGTCATGAAGACCGGCGGAACGCTTCCGACGGTTTACAATGCCGCCAATGAATATGCCGTTTCCAGGTTCCTCCGAAGAGAGATCGGTTTTACCGACATCGGAGATATGATTCTGAAGGCCGTTTCAAGACATACGGTGATCCCGGATCCCGATACCGAAACGATTCTTCAGACCGAAAAGGATACCGTTGCGTATCTTCGGACACTTTAAGGAAGGACAGTATCTGAATGAAACTTGTGGAAATTCTTGTCGCGATCATTATGATCGGAATCGTGATAGTCGTTCACGAATTCGGCCATTTTCTGCTCGCCAAAGTAAACGGAGTCGTAGTAAAGGAGTTCTCGGTCGGAATGGGACCGCGGCTTCTTTCGAAGAAAATCAAAGGAACGATCTATTCGCTGAAGCTGCTGCCGTTCGGCGGCTCCTGCCAGATGCTCGGTGAGATTGAAGGCGAAGAGGACGACGGGGCCGAGGGGTCCTTCGGTTCTAAGTCGGTCTGGAAGCGGATCAGCATCATTATCGCGGGACCGCTCTTTAACTTCCTTCTCGCGTTTCTTCTTTCGCTGATCATCCTGAACATCATCGGCTATGACCGGTGTTTTGTTTACAATGTGAGCGAGGAAGTGGCGGAGGCGACGGGACTTCAGGAAGACGACGTTATCGTGAAGTACCAGGGACACGGAATCCGTGTCGGCCGCGAACTCAATATGTATGAGATGCTCGACGGCATCAGTTCGAAATCCATCACCATTACGTATCTTCGTAACGGCGAGAAGATTACGAAAACCTATCAGCCCGTTAAGGACGCCCGCTATTATATCGGTATCCGCTATCAGATGAATGCGGACCTCGAAGGCAACGGACCGATGGTGCTTTCGGATGTCGTAAAGGACGGAGCGGCGGCGAAAGCCGGCCTGCAGAAGGACGATGTTATTGTCGGTATTAACGGTACGGCTGTGGCAAATGTGGACGAATTCGTCGCGTATACCGAGGAGCATCCGTTCTCTGATGCGGAGGTTCTGATCGAGTACGAGCGGAACGGTTCCCGCTATACGACCGGGCTTGTTCCGAAGTACGATGAGATGTACTCGCTCGGCTTCAACTATAACGTCAATTACCGCGAGAAGATCGGGTTCTTCAAGTCCTTAAAGTACGGCCGCGTCGAAGTGGAGTACTGGATCAAATCCGTTATCAAGAGTCTCGGTTATATGCTTCGCGGCAAAGCGTCCGCGGACGATCTCGGAGGACCGGTGCGCGTGGTCAGCGAGATGACCAACGTTATGGATACGAGCTATAAGAGCGACGGTCTGCTTTACGCGTTCCTGAACCTTCTTAACTGGACGATCCTTCTGTCCGCTAACCTCGGTGTCATGAACCTGCTGCCGATCCCGGCGCTTGACGGCGGACGGCTTCTCATCTACATCATTGAGGTGATACGAGGCAAGAAGATGAAGCCGGAGCATGAGGGAATGATCAATTTCATCGGATTTGTCCTTTTGATGATATTGATGGTATTTATCCTGTTCAATGATATCCGGAACGTATTTTAAACAGCTGTTTTACGGGAGTGTAATGAAATGGATTATCGCAATCATACGAAAGTAATCCGCATCGGAGACCGTGTTATCGGAGGAGGCAATCCGGTACTCATTCAGTCGATGTGCAATACGAAAACCGAGGATGTGGAGGCAACGGTCGCGCAGATCAACCGCCTTGCCGCGCTCGGCTGCGATATTATCCGTGTCGCGGTTCCCGGTATGGAGGCGGCCGAGGCCGTTAAGGAGATCAAAAAGCGGATTTCCATTCCGTTGGTAGCCGACATTCATTTTGATTACCGTCTGGCGATTGCTTCGATTGAGGCGGGAGCGGACAAGATTCGTATCAATCCCGGCAATATCGGAGGGCCGGAGAGGATTGCCGCCGTTGCCGCGTGCGCGAAGGAGCATGGGATTCCGATCCGTGTCGGCGTAAACAGCGGTTCTCTTGAGAAGCATATCATCGAAAAGTACGGGCATGTGACCGCGGAAGGCCTTGTCGAAAGCGCTCTTGATAAGGTGAAGGCGCTTGAGGACTGCGATTTCCGCGATATCGTAATAAGCGTGAAATCTTCGGATGTACTGATGTCCATTCGCGCTCATGAACTGCTCGCGAAAGCAACGGATTACCCGCTTCATGTGGGAATTACGGAGGCCGGCACCGCATTTGCCGGCAATATCAAATCGGCTGTCGGTATCGGCAACATCCTTTATCAGGGTATCGGCGATACGATCCGCGTTTCGCTGACGGACCGTCCCGAGGAGGAAGTGAAGAGCGCGAAAGCGATTCTTGCCGCACTCGGTATGCGCCGTTCCGGCATCGAGCTTGTTTCCTGTCCGACCTGCGGACGTACGCAGATCGATCTGATCGGACTCGCGAAACAGGTGGAGGAACTGGTTGCCGGCTATGATTATCCGATCAAGGTGGCGGTTATGGGCTGCCCTGTGAACGGACCGGGAGAGGCGCGGGAAGCGGATCTTGGTATTGCAGGCGGCAAAGGAGAAGGCATTTTGTTTAAAAAAGGGGAGATTCTCCGCAAAGTACCGGAGGATTGCCTTTTAGAGGAACTGAAGAAGGAACTGGACCTTTACGGAAAGGCTTTATAAATGAAATTATTGGAAGTTTTTGAGAATCTCCGTCTGGATTATAAGATAGAGTCTCTTTTCAATGAGGTCGAGGTGACCGGCGTCTCGATGCAGCAGAACCGCAAGAGAATCGTGGTCAATCTCGAATCGGAAGAACTGATCGGACCGGCGTATATGTATGTCCTGAAGGACGCGCTGCACGAGCAGTTCTTTTATGACAGCGGATGTGAGACCGAAGTTACGGTCAGTTATCCGAAGTACCGTGATAAGAACATCTGCGATATCTGGAATGAAGTAAAGAATTATATCAACGAAATCATACTGGTCCGCGACCATCTGGACGGCGTATGCCTGAAAGAGGCGGAGTTTGAACCGGCGGCGGAAAGCATTCAGGTTACGCTTCCGGATTACAATGTTACAAGAGCAAGAAAGCAGGCATTTATCGACGAAGTCGGTAAAGCCGTATCCGACCTCACCGGACGGCCGTGCAGCGTTACTCTTTCGTTCAAGGAACGCCGGCCGGATGAGGAATTCGAAGAGGATGAGCCGCTTCTTTCGGTAGCGGAATTCCTCGCAAGAAACGAAGCCGCGAAGGCCAAGGCGGAGAGTAAGAAACGTACCGGCGAGAAGCCCCGGGATCTGCAGACGAAGAAGCCTGCGGAGAAGCCCGAGGAGAAGACAGCGGATTCGGGCGAGAAGAAATACCGCAAAGCCGCACCGCAGGATCCGGATATCTTCTTCGGAAAAGCGTTTCAGATCGACCGTGTCATGCAGATCTGCGATATTCAGGACGAGATCGGGGATGTCATCATCGCCGGTCAGATCATATTCTATGAAAAGCGGCAGCTGAAATCCGGCGACCGCTATCTTGTTGTGCTTAATGTCACCGACTTTACGGACACCATTTCGGTAAAACTGTTTGTAAAAGACGATCGCATCAATGAACTTGAGGCTGAGCTTAAGCCCGGCAAGTTCATTATGGTCAAGGGCGTAGCCGTTTTCGACCGTTTCGATCACGAGGTCGGCATCAGCAGCGTCGTCGGCATCCGGCGTTACCGCGATACCCGTATGAAACGTATGGATTTTGCGGAGAAGAAGCGTGTTGAGCTGCATGCCCATACGAAGATGTCCGATATGGACGCCGTAACCGAGACCGATCAGTACGTGAAGAGAGCGTTCGAATGGGGACATCCTGCCGTTGCGATCACCGATCACGGCGTCGTGCAGTCCTTTGTCGACGCTTTTCACGCGATCGATCCGAAGAAACTCGGTGACGATCCCGAGATCCAGGAGCGCTTTAAGAAGTTCAAGATCATCTATGGCTGTGAAGGCTATATTGTCGACGACGAGGCGGTTACGAAAGAGGACGGAAGCCCTTTGGACCTCGAAGAAGACAAGGATACTATCCGCAAACTGCCGTATTATCACATCATCCTTCTTGCGAAGAACGATATCGGACGTGTGAACCTGTACCGTCTTGTTTCGCTTTCACATCTTGAGTATTTCTATCCGACCAAGACAGGACGTCCGCGCATTCCGAAGAGTCTCCTTCGGAAGTACCGTGAGGGCATCATTGTCGGTTCTGCCTGCGAGCAGGGAGAACTGTTCCGTGCCATTATTAACGAAAAGCCCGAGGAAGAACTCCGCCGTATCCGCGATTTCTACGACTATTATGAGATTCAGCCGATCGGGAACAACGAATTCCTGATCCGTGAAGAAAAATATCCGAAGATCACGACCGAAAAGGATCTGCAGGAGATCAATGAGAAGATTGTTCAGCTTGCGGATGAAGACGGCAAGCTTTGCGTGGCGACGTGCGACGTGCATTTTCTGAATCCCGAGGATGAGATTTACCGCCGCATCATAATGGCAGGCAAAGGCTTTGCCGACGCTGACCGCCAGCCGCCGCTTTTCTTCCGTACAACGGAGGAAATGCTTGAAGAGTTTGCGTATCTCGGCCGCCAGAAGGCGTACGAGGTAGTAGTCGAAAATACGAACCGCATCAACGACATGATCGAGCGGATCAAGCCGGTTCGTCCGGACAAATGCCCGCCGGTCATCGAAAACTCCGACCGCGATCTCCGCGACATGTGCTACAATACCGCGCATTCGATGTACGGCGAAAATCTTCCCGTTCAGGTTTCGGAGCGTCTTGAGAAGGAACTGCAGTCGATCATCAAGAACGGATTTGCCGTTATGTATATCATCGCGCAGCGCCTTGTTAAGCATTCAAATGAAGACGGCTATATGGTAGGCTCGCGTGGTTCGGTAGGCTCGTCCTTCGTTGCG
>JAGADM010000099.1 GCA_017613595.1 Lachnospiraceae bacterium
AAATAGTCCGGATTCTCCGACCAACCGGCAATCTGAAATGCCCAAAGGATCCGGTGAAGCTTTTCCATAAACTTCTTCGTAGCTTCCTTATGGTCTTTCTCCTCCTTCCAGATTGTATTTAACCCCCGCACAACCTGCTGCTCCAGACTTGCTTTCTTCTCATCTCTTCCATACAGATAATCAATGGATACGCCGAACTGGTCGGCAATCTTCGGAATCAGGTCGCCTTCCGGAAAGCTCCCGTTCTCCCACTTGGATACCGCCTGGGCGCTGACGCCGAACTTCGACGCAAGCTGCTCCTGGGTAAGTCCCGCTTCTTTTCTTAATGTCTGTAACGTAGTGGCAAATGACATTGTTCTGTTCTCCTTTCCGATTGCATCGTAACTTGATGGACTTTATCCTGAATCTTAACTGATTTTTGATACTGTTTTCACGGAATCACCTATCGGTTGATTCGACTGTATCATATCACAATTATCAGTTGTACGCAATGCGATATTCAAATATAAGTTAAATTCAAAAGATACAAAATGCCGATTTTCCACTTTTGGTTGTGTGCTGAGAAGGTATTACTCGTTTTGAGAGAGGATTCTCGCGGGTTTGTAATCCATTTTGAACTGCTTTGATAGTTTTTTCTTGCTTTTTGCCCTGTTTTTTTGTCTAGTATGGTACTCAACCAATCAAAATAACCTCCTGAGTACCAATAAAAACAATCCGGATGGTACTCATCTTTCTTTAAATGCAGGTTGGGTACCAAGATAAAACATTAATTCCAAGAATATGACCCCTTGAATGGTACTCAACCTGCTTTTATTTCTCTCTTGATACCATTTTATCTTCAACGACTGGTACTCACATCTTAAAATCAACCACTTGAGTACCATGATGCAGCATATTCGCTTTCCAAAACCCGGTTAAGCACTCGATACTGCTACGCCGAAACCGGGATATATACTTGATAACGCTGCGCAGATGCCTCTTTCCGGAACAAAAAACCACCTGCAGCGCAAACTGCAGGTGGTTTTCAATACTTCAGAATCTTCAAACGGCCGTATCAGCTTTCAACAAGAATCAGTCCTGAAAAATCTTTGGCAGGAAGCTGTGGATGCAGCGTCTCCAAACCGTCCAGTCATGCTCGCCCGGATAGGTCTCGCGAATCATGTTGAGGCCCTTGCCCTCAAGGAACTTATCATCACTTTCGAACGCGTTGAAGTACTGGTCTTCGGTACCCATCGCACGATAGAACACCTTGAATTCCTTGTTGAACTTGTCGGGATCCTTCAGAATGTCAAGATGCGGCTGCGGCGGCTCCTGTCCGTCAGGTCCGCGGAACGGCATGCGAAGGAATCCGCTGAACAGACCTGCGTAACCGAATTTGTCGGGGTTTGTCAGCGTCGTGATGCTCGTCTGCATGCTGCCCATCGAGAGACCTGCCATGGCGCGGTTCCATTTGTCGGTATAAACATTGTAGTGCGACTCGATGTACGGAATGAAGTCGTTCAGCAGCACATCGATAAATGTGAAGCGCGGGAATCCGCCGGGCTGCTCGTCAACCTGCGTCATGCCGTTGCCCATTACAATAATCATCTCTTTCATCTCGCCCTTCGCAAGAAGGTTATCGGCGATGCGGCCCACATGTCCCTGGTAAACCCAGCCGGTCTCGTTCTCGCCGTAGCCGTGCTGCAGATAAAGCACAGGATACTTCTTCGCGGGATCGTACTTCGGCGGCGTATATACAAGCATGATTTCATGCTTTCCCGTTACACTTGAGTAAACATACTGTCTCGAAACGGCGCCGTGCTCAACGCCCTCAAGCTTGTCCCACTCTTCGCCCGGAACCGGAACATCGAAGAAATGCATCGGACGGCAGCAGCCGTAGCCGATCGGCAGGCAGGGATTCATCACGTCGTTGCCATCGTATTTGAGGAAGAAATAAAGGAAACCGCGTCCCATATCAAGCGTTCCTTCAAAACCGCCTTTGTCATCCACCTTCTCAAGCGGGAAGACGGTTCCGAAGCGGTCAATCACAACCTCTTTCGCGTTGGGTGCTACGACACGCACGTGCACTTTGCCGTCGGGCAGAATCTCGTAGCCCTGCATACCCTCCCGGTTGACTTCACCAAGCACTCTGTCAAAGCAGACCGTGGTGTCATTCGGCCAAGGGCTTCTTGCATTAATCTCTTTCATTGGTAAACCTCCGCTACATAGTTATATTGCAGGAAGACGGCAACAGCCGCTTCGATTGCACGAAGTTATTTGGTACGCTTCTTACGTACTTTCCGCTTTCTCGGCTTTCTCTCCGGACGGACGCGATTGTTTTCCTCGCGAAATGCCTGGATTTTCTTCGCAATCTCGGTATAATCCCGCTCGAAAAGCTGTTTCGTAAACTCGATTCGGAGTTCTTCTTCGGGAATCAGTTCCCCAATCTGACCGGCAATCGCCTTTATGACGAAGTCTTTGCTCTTCTCCTTATACCGCGGCATCCGGAACGTCTCCTGAAGCGCCGCGAGCTCCGGCCGCCACAACAGTCCGAGTTTCCGCTCCCAGGTCACCTTCGTTCCGCCAGAAGGCTGCCGGAGCAGGTAAAAATCCGGTCCTGCCTCAGTCTGTTCAACCGTAATGATACCCCAGTGCGCGGGCACATGTTCCTCAATATGCATCGCATGGCTCGTTCCGACAACAACCAGATTCTTATCAAAGAACCGGTCGTAGTCCTTCACCTGCCCGGCAAGCCTCGTGTAAGTGTCCGCGTCGCTCTTAATCTCAAGCCCCCAGATTTCTCCGGTGAGCACCAGAAAAACGTCCGCTCTTGATTTGCCGATTGTCTTCTCTTCGATGACGCGTACCTTGCCGTACGTTTCCTCGAGGAAATCGAACAGCGGCTCCCGTATGTCCTTATCGTAAATCACTTTCGCTCCTTACCGGTTCCCGAACGCAAAGTAACCGAGCAGCGCCCACGTCGCAAGCGAGAACGTGTTGCCGTACTTGTCCCGCCCCGTGCGGTAGATTTCCGCCGCCTGCTCTCTTGTCAGAAGTTCAAATCCGTTGAACAGCTCGGTGCTCTCCGCCTC
>JAGADM010000100.1 GCA_017613595.1 Lachnospiraceae bacterium
CGGCCGTCGCAGCCTACTCGTAACCTTTCGGTGCGCAGCATCGGGGAGGTATTCCGAAGGTTGTTCCCTGCGCCTCTCACCGACCGGCTGCTCTCTGTAGGTTCGTGCCAACGTACTATGTCCCGTCAAAGCCTTTTGCTTACCGTGATTATAGAGAGAACGGAACCGTTTGTCAAGCATTTTCCGAAAAGGGCGGAGCGGGCGGTAACAAAGCGCGCCGGGCGGCAGGGGTGAGGCATGACAAGCAGGCGTGGTATTTTCCGAAATAAACCCGCTTTTACTTGAATAATTGCGCGTTTTCACATATACTCTTTGTGGGGGCATTTCCCAAATAAATCAGATTGGAATGAACATGGAACAGGAAGAGATCATCGGACAATTGAAGAAACACCTGAGGCTGTGGCGGACGATCGCGTGGGTGCTTACGGCGCTTATGATATGCGCTACCGTGGCCTTGTTTATGTTATGGCAGAAACTGGAAAAGGAGAAGAAGGAGGAGGTTCCCGAAGACCCGGCTCCGACCAGCGCTTTCTGCATTACGAACGCGGACGAGCGGATCGCGGCGTTCAACGGCGAATATACGCACTGTACCGCGCAGACCGAGACGATCCTCGGATGGCAGTACATCTCATTTGTCTATCCGAACGGAATGAAGATGAGTGCGCGGAACGAGTATCCAGTTACGGCGGACGGGCAGCCCGATAAGATCGAGAATACCTTTTCGATGATCCTTTCGAAAGGGAAGGACTGCAGGGAGTGCAGAAACAACATTACGATCAATAACATTTTCGAGGCTGCGGCCGTGACGCCGATCAGCTTCAACGGAGTGGATTATCTGATTGTTGACAGCGGCGATGACACCTACAACTTCATCAATCTGGAGACGCTCGACGAAGCGCTTGCGGTCCGTTTTGAGGAAGTTGTAAAGCAGTATTTCGACGTTAAGAAGACCGAAGAGAATAACATATCCGTAACGGCCGGCGGCGCGGAGTTCGTGTATGATTCGGACGAGGCGGCGGTTTCCTTCGCGGGCTTCCGGATTGAGCGGAACGACAAGGGGCTCTATGTGATCTCAAGTCCGGTGTGCCTCGCGGAGGGCGAGTACATCGGCTATATCGACGGTATGGTTGTTCCGTCGGGCAGCCGCTTCGCATTTATCGAGGCAAAGTTCGGCGCGTACGTCGGATTTGAATATGACGATCCCGAGAGTACGAAGATCATTACGCCGGTTTCCGAACCGATCGAGAATCCGGTCGTGCTTTCCGCAACGGGTTCGGGGCGGTACTATCTGCCGCGTTACCGGAATGTATCGAACTACACATTCAACTGGGACAACCTGAAGATTTACGATGACGGCTTCCGTGAGATGACCGACGACGAGGGCAATGTCATTTCGAAGATGGGCATCGACGTGTCGCATCACAACAACAATAAGGGTAAGATCGACTGGCAGCAGGTGAAGCAGGCAGGTATCGAATTTGCCATTATCCGTCTCGGTTACCGCGGTTCCGGCGAGGGAACGCTCGAGCCCGATAACTACGCTGAGGAGAATGTTAAGGGCGCCGCTGCGGCGGGTCTCGACATCGGCGTATATTTCTACACGCAGGCGATCACCGAAGCCGAAGCAGTCGCGGAGGCGGATTACCTTATCAACCGGCTGAAGGAATACGGCGTGGAGGTTAAGCTCCCGCTTGTTATCGATACCGAGCTTTACGAAACGAAGAAGACCGCGCGCGGCAACATGATCAGCCGTGCACAGCGCACCAAATGCCTGAAGGCGTTCTGCGAGCGCGTGGTTGCGGCAGGCTACACGCCGATGATCTACGCGAGCACCCGCTGGTCAATCCTCAATTTTGACCGCGACGCGCTTTCGGAATATCCGTTCTGGTTCGCGTTCTACGGCGAGAACGTAACCTACCGCTTTGACTTCTGTATCTGGCAGTACACAAGCGAGGGCAAGGTTCCGGGCATCACCGGCGATGTCGATCTCGACATCATGCTGATGGAACCTAAGATGAATAAGTAATAAAATGAGACACGGTTTCGGACATGCTTTCTCCGGAAAATGAAGACGGAGGACTTGACATTTGTCTGAAACCGTGTTATGTTATATTTGTGCTATGAGATATAGAACAACTAAAGCAGAAAAAGTGTTGTGTCAAGCGAGCGGAATTGCCGATAAAGCGGTGACAGCGTTTCGCCGGCATGACGCAGAAAATTACAGATTACCGGGAGAGTATCCCGTTTGAGAAGAAGGTGATGGTATGAACATCAATAAGTTTACGCAGAAATCATTGGAAGCGGTACAGGCAAGTGAGAAGCTCGCATACGATTACGGCAATCCGGAGATCCGTTCGGAGCACCTTATGTATGCCCTTTTACAGGATCCGGAGGGTTTAATCCCGAAGCTTTTTGCGAAGATGGGTATTACTGTTGAGGTGTTCGCGGCTCAGGTCAAAGGCGTGATTGAGCGGCAGCCGAGAGTGCAGGGCGGCAATGTCGGTATCTCGCAGGGACTCAATAAGGTTCTGATCTATGCCGAGGATGAGGCAAAGGGCATGGGCGATTCCTATGTCAGTGTCGAGCACCTTTTCCTGTCACTTTTAAAGTATGCCGAGCGTGAGACGGCGGCGCTGTTCCGCGACTTCCGGATTACGAGAGAGGACTTCTTGAAGGCCCTCGCGACGGTCCGCGGCAACCAGCAGGTCAACACCGACAATCCCGAAGCAACTTATGACACACTTGAGAAATACGGCTACGATCTTGTGGAGCGCGCCCGTGCGCAGAAGCTGGATCCGGTCATCGGACGTGATTCCGAGATCCGTAACGTGATTCGTATCCTTTCCCGTAAGACGAAGAACAACCCCGTTCTGATCGGTGAGCCCGGCGTCGGTAAGACTGCCGTTGTCGAGGGACTGGCGCAGCGTATCGTAAACGGCGACGTGCCGGAGGGACTGCGCGACAAGATTCTGTTCTCGCTTGATATGAGCGCTCTTGTCGCCGGAGCCAAATACCGCGGCGAGTTCGAGGAACGTCTGAAGGCGGTCCTTGAAGAAGTGAAGAAGAGTAACGGCAGGATCATCCTGTTTATCGATGAACTGCATACCATCGTCGGAGCCGGAAAGACCGACGGCGCGATGGATGCGGGCAATATGTTAAAGCCGATGCTTGCAAGAGGCGAGCTGCATTGTATCGGCGCGACCACGCTCAATGAATACCGTCAGTATGTGGAGAAGGACGCGGCCCTTGAGCGCCGTTTCCAGCCGGTACTGGTGGATGAGCCGACCGTGGAGGATACGATCTCTATCCTGCGCGGTCTGAAAGAACGTTATGAAGTATTCCACGGAGTTAAGATTGCCGACAACGCTCTTGTCAGCGCGGCAGTCCTTTCGCACCGCTACATTTCGGACCGTTTCCTTCCGGATAAGGCTATCGACCTTGTCGATGAAGCATGCGCTCTCATAAAGACCGAGCTTGACTCGATGCCGACCGAGATGGACGACATGCGCCGTTCGATCATGCAGCTTGAGATCGAGGCCGCGGCACTCCGCAAGGAGTCCGACCCCGCGTCCGCGGAGCGTCTTGCCGCGATCGAGAAGGAGATGCAGGAGAAGAAAGACACATTTGCCGTAAAGAAGGCGCAATGGGATTCCGAGAAGGAAGCCATTGAGAAGATCCGCCGCATCAAGGAGGAGCAGGAGGAAGTCAGCAAGCAGATTGCGGAAGCGGAGAGAACCTACAATCTCGAAAAGGCCGCGGAGCTGAAATACGGCAAGTTGCCGAAGCTTGCGCAGGAGCTCGCGGACGCCGAAGCGAAGACCAAAGGCGCCGACGACGCGCTCGTTCATGAGACCGTGGACGAGGACGAGATCGCGAAGATCGTGTCCCGCTGGACCGGCATCCCGGTTGCGAAACTGACCGAGGGCGAGAGGCAGAAGACACTCCGCCTCGGAGACCTGCTGCATGAGCGTGTGATCGGTCAGGACGAAGCCGTGACGAGAGTGACGGAGGCAATCCTCCGCTCGAAAGCCGGCATCAAGGATCCGACCAAACCGATCGGCTCAATGCTGTTCCTCGGACCTACCGGTGTCGGTAAGACGGAGCTTGCGAAGGCATTGGCGGAGGCCCTGTTCGACAACGAACAGAACATGGTCCGTATCGATATGAGTGAATATATGGAGAAGCACAGCGTCGCGAGACTGATCGGTGCGCCTCCCGGATATGTCGGCTACGACGAGGGCGGCCAGCTGACCGAAGCGGTGCGCAGAAAGCCTTATTCGGTTGTTCTGTTCGATGAGGTGGAGAAAGCGCATCCCGATGTGTTCAACGTGCTTCTGCAGGTACTCGATGACGGCCGTATCACAGACTCAAAGGGCCGCACGGTCGACTTCAAGAATACGATTCTCATTATGACCTCGAACCTCGGAGCGGACTATCTGTTAGACGGTATCCGCGAGGACGGCACGATTTCCGAAGAGAGCAGAACCATGGTTCAGAACGAGCTCCGTGTGCATTTCCGTCCGGAGTTCCTGAACCGTCTCGATGAGATCATCATGTTCAAGCCGCTCACGAAGGACAACATCAACGGCATCATTGAACTGCTGATGAAGGACCTGAACGAACGGCTGCATGACCAGCGGATCACCGTGAAGCTGACGCCGGAGGCGGTCGCATTTGCCGTCGATTCCGCGTACGATCCGATCTACGGAGCGAGACCGTTGAAGCGTTACATTCAGCGTAATGTGGAGACGCTCAGCGCGAAGATGATCCTTTCGGGCGAGGTGCAGTCGGGCGATACCATCCTTCTCGATGTCGAGAACGGCGCGCTTACGGGAAGGAAGGCGTGAGAGGCATTTAAAGGCGCTTTGCGAGTGAATGAAGGCGAACCGCAATCTCGCAAAAACGGAGTAAAATGATAAGCAAAATGCAAAGTTAAATGTCAGAACCCCTGGCGCGTTCGGGAATGCGTCAGGGGCTTTCTTTTTCGAGAAAAGGGTGGAAGAAAAACTTGAAATGTAGTATAATAACTCTAATAGAGTGAAAGTGCGGCGTCGGGCTTTTCGCGGCGTGCGGAGCTCTAAAAATGTGACCGATATTACAGAGACAAGGCAGGTACGATTCATGAAGAAACGCATTATGCGGATAGGTACGGTTATGGTGCTGACACTCAGCCTCCTCGGGGTTCTTTTCGTGCGTATGCAGGGAAGCGCCAAGGCCGGAACAAGGTGTGAGATTGACCCGGGGTTGTTTAAGGCTGCGATAATCAACTGTGTCAATGCCGGCAATGAAATTAAAGAAATTAAAGTCAGCAATAAGAAGGTAACGGGCGAAGAATACAACCTCAGCACGGATAATAAGGTTGTCGGTGTGTTTAATGCAGGGGTATTTACCATTTGCCCTAAAAATACCGGCGATCAGATCGCGTTTACCGGAGACTGCTTCGGATTGTTGTCACAGGAAGATTATTATACCCCTCAGGGATGCAGCAACGCGCTGATCAGTCTTGAAAAGGTTGACCTTTCCGGCATCGATTTCAGTCAGGTAACGAATATGGCCAGCTTCTTCTCGGGCTGCCCCAGGCTTTATTCCATTAAGATGGATCTGAGCAATGCTTCATTGGTTACGAGTTATCGCTATACCTTCCGTGACTGCATCGGATTAACGAGTCTGGAGGCCGGAGTGATCAACACGACAAGCGTTACGGATGCCAACTCCATGCTGGCAAGTACCGCAATCCCATCCTTCTCTTTCGCAAATTTCAGTATCAATAGCACAACACTGACAGACATGTCGCAGTTCTTCGACGGATGCCATTATCTTCAGAGTGTAGACATGTCAACGGTGAATTACGTTTCCGGTGACGCCGTAAGAAAGATGAATATGATGTTCCAGAACTGCTCATCCCTTTCTTCCATTACGATGGGCCGGCTTTCACTTGGTAAAAACTGTGAGGCAGTTGCATTGTTTATGGGCTGTAGCGGACTCACGAATGTAGATATGAGTGCTGTTACTCTGACGGGCTTTAAGTCTATGAAGAACTGGTTTACAGATTGCACTTCTCTTCGGTCCATCAACCTCAGTTCTCTGGATACCAGCACTATCCAGGTTATGGAAGGTTTGTTCAGCGGTTGCACAAAACTGGAAAGCGTCAATCTGAAGAACTGGAACACTGCAAAGGTCAGATCGATGGCATGTATGTTTGAAAACTGTTCTTCTTTGGTAAGTGCTGATTTAAGCAGTTTTTCATGCGAAAAGCTCACGTTGAGCCGTCCTACTAATTCTTCCGGCTCCTTGTATCGAGATCCCGGCGCATGGTGCATGTTTAAATACTGCTCAAATCTTAAATACGTGGATCTGAGCGGGTTCGCCTCCGGTCTAAATAGTAGTGGAGAAGTGGTTGAAGCAAATTTTGATATGGAAGAAATGTTCTATTGGTGCTTTAATCTGGAGGCGGTGAACTTTAGCAGGTTTAATCCGGAGGTTGCCGAAGGAAAGGTATACCAATCCAGACAGCAGATATTTGGAATAAATGACGGCGCAAACTATGACGATAAGTTGACGCATGTATGTATGTCCAGTCAGGCCTTGATGACTAATTTCTACAAATCCGCGTATGGGACTTATTCGTCTACATCGATTAAGTCACACGAATTTCCGAATGGTATTTGCCTTGGCTGCGGCAACTGTCAGGGTGTGGTTGAAAACGGCCATCACAATATGCAAAACGGTGTATGCACGTACTGTGGTTACGGCGGAAGCCATTCTTATCAAATGTCGGCTTCGGTTACGCTGAAGGCCAATCTTTCCATGAATCTTGCGTTCTATCTGCCGGATGAAATTGTGAATGACGCGGGCGCCTATGTTTTGGTAACATTGCCGGGCAGAACGGTGCAGCTTTTCGTTAAGGAATCGGCTGAAGTCATGATCAATAAGAAGACATGGCGCAGTGTGTCCTACGAACTGGCCGCAAAGGAGATGGCCGATGAGGCCTCCGTAAAGGTCTATAACGGAAACAACCAAGTGGTATATGAACCGTCCGCTACCGTTTCCGTTAAGAGTTACGGTGAGTCGTTATTGAATGATTCTTCGTATACCACCCGACAGAAGAATATGGTCAGAGCCATGCTGAATTACGGCGCTTACGCGCAGAAGCATTTTAAGTATAATACGGATAACCTCGCGAATTCCAGCTGTGCACAGACACCTTCGAGCGCGCAGACAATTCTGAACGCGACCGGTGACTATGCGCTTGTGGTACAGGACAACGGAGCGAACGGTGTAAACTGCGCTGGATGTTCGCTGCTCCTTGAGGACGCGGTTAAAGTCCGTTACTGGTTCACATTTGACAGTTCTCTTTCTACCGCTCAGAGGAATGCGCTGATTAATTCCATGCAGCTCACGAAATCGGGCAGCAAATACTATTATGAATCCGCTCCCCGTACGGTTCTTTACTGGGGGTACACTAATATATACGGAACCGGAAACTATCATATAGAGTATAGCGTTGTTTCCTACATCCGTGATGTGCTGACGATGAAACAGAGCGGCTCTCTCGTGAATCTCGTCAGATCCATGTATGATTACTGGAAGGCTGCTGAAGATTATGCGACCGAGTATTGATTGAACATCTTGACAGAAATGAATCAAGGCCCTGTGCGGAAATCCGTACAGGGCCTTTTCTATGATGCTTCTTCGGTTTTGCGCGTATCTCCGCAGGGAGTTCTCGACGGCGTGTGAGCCTTTCGGTATGCTTCTCTTACAACGTAGCCTTCTGGCCTTTGGCGGCACGCTTACGGTTGCGGACTTTCTTCGCGTGGTAAATCTTGCCGTCAAATGTGAATTCGTCCTCGTTCTGATCAAGCGACGTACCATATACAACGTAGTCTTTCTTCTCAAGGGCGATGGCTTTGACGCCCTTACTGGTTTTCTTGAGCTCGGGTACTTCGTCGAGCGGGAAGCCGAGCGAGAGCTTCTTTTCGGTCAGGATGATGACCTTCTGGTGGCCGGACATGACTTCCTTCGCAGAGAGGGCGGTAAGGCCGACGATGCGGTCGTCATCCTCAAGTTTGGTTGTGTTGACAACGGCACGGTTGGTGTCGAACTCGATACCGGAAACCTGCTTAATGAGACCGTTCTTCGTGATGAACAGAAGCTGTGAGTTGAACAGGTCTTCAAACGCGATGAAGAGTACGGCATCTTCGTCGGAACCGATCTTCGTAAGCGTCTGGTACAGCGTTCCCTTCTCACGCAGCTTGGCGCGCGGGATCTGCGGAACCTTCAGCTGGTACATGTTGCCCTGCGCGGTAAAGATGCACAGGCGGTCGTTCGAACGGATCGGGCAGGTGTGTACATATTCCTGCAGATTCTCGGGAGAAGCCTTCTGGTAGGAAGGTGTGTCGATCGCTTTCATGTAGCCGAAACGGTCGATCAGGATCATCAGATCCTCAATCTTCTCCTCGACAACGTATGCCTTGGTTGTCTCGGTTGTGATGACCGTCTTACGGGGCGTTGCGAACTTTTCACGGAACTCTAAGAGCTGCTCCTCAATGACTTTATAAAGCTCGCTCTTCTTCGAGAGAATCTTATTGAATTTCTTAATGTTCTTCTGGAGTTCGTCGTCCTCCTGCTGAAGCTTTAAGAGCTCGAGTCCGACGAGTTTGCTTAACTGCATCGCAAGGATTGCGTCAGCCTGGCGCTCGGTAAAATCAAACTGCTTTGCGGCGCGTTTTGCTTCCTCGGTCTTGAAGCGGATGTCATCGATCACGCCGTGTGTCAGACATTCTCTTGCCTGCTTCAGGTCTTTCGAACCGCGCAGTACTTCGATGATGAAGTCAATCACGTCAACCGCCCGGATCAAACCGCTGACAACCTCGAGACGCTTTGTGGCGCGGTCGAGGAGGTACCGGTATTCCTTTGTATACAGTTCATCCTGGAAATCGATGAATTCCTGCAGAAGATTCTTTAACGGGAACGTTCCGGGCTGTCCGTCCTTTACCGCGATAAAGTTCACACCGTAGGTATCTTCGAGCGAAGTCTTCTTATAAAGACCGTTCAGAAGGTTCTCGGGATCGCGGTCCTTCTTTACTTCGATAACGATGCGCAGACCTTCCTTTGAGGACTCATCGCGTACGTCGGCAATCTCTTCAAATGTCTTTGAGCGGACCGCATCGGCGAGCTCTTCAACGAGCTTGGTCTTGTTGCCGGCAGCCGTATACGGAATCTCGGTAATGATAATGTTCTTCTTGCCGTATTCGCCGTTTTCGATAACGGCCTTCGCGCGGATGCGGACCTTGCCTTCGCCGGTCTCGTACATCTGCAGCAGTTCGTCGCCGTTGACGATCGTTCCGCCGGTCGGGAAGTCCGGACCCGGAACAAGCTGCATCAGGTCTTCGGTGCTGATGTACGGGTCATGCATAACCGCAATCGCCGCGTCGATCACTTCCACCGGATTGTGCGGCGGAATGCTCGTTGCCATACCGACCGCGATACCGGTCGTACCGTTTATTAAAAGGTTCGGGAGCATGGCCGGAAGTACGGTCGGCTCCTTTTCGTTGTCATCAAAGTTCGGGACAAATTCGACGAGCCCCTGATCGAGGTGATCGAGCATCGTCATGGCGCCTTCGGAAAGACGCGCCTCGGTGTATCGCATGGCTGCCGCGCCGTCGCCGTCGATCGAGCCGAAGTTTCCGTGGCCGTCAACAAGCGGGATGGCGAGAGAGTAGTCCTCGGTCATGTGCACGAGCGCGTCATAGATCGAGGAGTCGCCGTGCGGGTGGTATTTACCCATCGTATCGCCGACAATACGGGCACTCTTACGGTGAGGCTTCTTCGGATCGAGTCCGAGTTCCTTCATCGCGTAGAGGATACGTCTCTGTACCGGCTTCAGACCGTCCCGGACATCCGGAATGGCGCGGGCGATGATAACGCTCATAGCGTAGTCACGGAAGGAGGTTTTCATTTCTTCCGCAAAATCCAGCTGGATTACGGATTCTTTTTCGGTATTCAAATGTCTGACCTCCTGTTAGGTGATATCCAGATTGGCGTATTTAGCTTCATCAATGATGAACTGGCGGCGCGGTACGACGTTGCTTCCCATCAGGAGGTTCGTAACTTCGTCCGCCTCTACGGTGTCGGCAATCGAAACCTGCGCGAGCACACGCTGCGCGGGATCGAGCGTCGTCTCCCAGAGCTGGTGGGCATCCATCTCGCCGAGACCCTTATAGCGCTGCAGCGAATTGATCTTGCCCTTTGCGTCTTCAATCTCGCGGCGCTTCTTCTCGAGTTCGAAATCGTTCATCAGATATTCGCTCTTCTTCGAACTCTTCTTGCCGGGAATCTCGTATTCAATCTTATATAGCGGCGGAAGACCGCGGTAAACCTTGCCTTCGAGGATCAGCTCCGGCATGAAGCGGTAGAAGAAGGTCAGCAGCAGCGTGCTGATATGGGCGCCGTCGACGTCGGCATCGGTCAGGATGATGATCTTGTCGTAGCGGAGCTTGTTGATGTCGAACTCCTCGCTGATGCCGCAGCCGAACGCGGAGATCATCGAGCGGATCTCATTGTTCTGAAGAATCTTCTCAAGCGTCGCCTTTTCTACGTTTAAGATCTTGCCGCGCAGCGGAAGAACGGCCTGTGTCTTACGGTCGCGGGCGGTCTTTACGGTACCGCCTGCGGAATCACCTTCGACGATGTAGATCTCGCATTCCGCGGGCTTCTTCGAGGAGCAGGCGGCAAGCTTGCTCTTCGTATCGAAATCGTTCAGCTGCTTCAAAACGGCGGAGCGTGCCTTGTCGCTTGCCTGTCTTGCGCGGCTCGAACGCACAATGTTATCAAGTATGGTCTTGAGCACTTCGACGTTCTTATCGAAGTATCTCGTTACTTCGGCGGCAAATACTTCGTCGACCGCCGTCTTCGCGTCGGAGTTTCCGAGCTTGGTCTTCGTCTGGCCTTCGAACTGCGGATCGGGATG
The DNA here is from genome assembly GCA_017613595.1 of Lachnospiraceae bacterium. The sequence goes on from JAGADM010000100.1 coordinate 10,970, forward strand.
CTTGATCGAGATGATCGCGACAAGACCGTTACGGACATCGCGGCCGTCAAAGTTATCGTCCTTATCCTTTAAAATGCCGAGCTCGCGGGCATACGAATTGAGCACTCTGGTAAGCGCGATCTTGAAACCGGTTACCAGCGTACCTCCGTCCACGACGTTGATGCGGTTACAGTACGCGTTGATCTGTTCCGCGTAGTCATTGATGTACTGGAAGGCGACCTCGACCTCGATATCGCCTTTGCTTCCCTCCACATAGATCGGCTCCGGATGAAGCGGGGAGGCTTCACGGTTGATGTAGGAGATGAAGCTCTTAATGCCGTGCTCTTCGTAATATACGCGCTCCTCACCGGTACGCTCGTCTGTAAACTTAAGCGTGAGCCCGCGGTTCAGATACGCAATCTCCTTGAGACGCTTGCAGATCGTCTCGGGGACAAATTTGACCGTTTCGAATATCGTCGGATCGGGATAGAAGGTTACCTTCGTCCCGGTCTCGCTTTTCTTACAGGTACCGATGACGGGGAGCAGTCCGTCCACCAGCTTGGTAACGGGATGGCCGCCGTTCTCATACGAATCGGTGTATACGTTGCCGTTTCTGCGGATCTCGATGATCATCTTCGAAGAAAGGGCGTTGACAACCGAAGCGCCTACGCCGTGAAGACCGCCGGAAACCTTATACACGGAGTTCCCGAACTTGCCGCCCGCGTGCAGTACGGTATAAACGACACGCGCGGTCGGAATCTTCTTGGTCGGATGGATATCGACCGGGACGCCTCGCCCGTTGTCGGTGATCGTCATGCCGCCGTCCTTGCGTAAAATGATATTGATCTCGTTGCAGTATCCTGCCAAATGTTCATCGATGCCGTTGTCGAGGATTTCCCAGATGAGGTGGTGCAGGCCTTTCGTACCGGTTGAACCGATGTACATACCGGGACGCTTGCGGACCGCCTCCAGGCCCTCCAGAACGACGATCTGACTGCCGTCATATTCCGCCATAACAGAACCTTCCTTACAGTATTATCAGGCACTACGGATTGTGCCGGAAACATATATAATATACCAGATTTAGCAGGTGTTTGCAAGCAAAACATATACCGAATCGAAAATTTGTTCGCATTTTCCGAAGGCGGAAAAGGAGAAGCTTCCGGAAGCGGAGGAAGGGCTTCGCCGGGAAGCAAAAAATACTACATTTTTTTTGATTTACATATCCCATTTACCGCGGAAACAACCAAAAGTATAATGAATCACAGGGGGGTTGAGTTATCTTATTATTTATATGGGAAATACCAGTTGCAAACTCAGGGGTGACATGCTATAATCAATGAGATTTTTGCGTATTTGTCCGGTGAAACCGGCGATGAAGGAGACGAAATGAGCAAGATTCCGTTTGTGACAAAGGAGCAGGTTGAGGCGATTGCCGCGAATTACAAGACCCCGTTTTATCTTTATGATGAGAAGGGAATCCGGCAGAATGCGAGGGAACTGAAGGAAGCATTTTCCTGGAACCCCGGATTCAAGGAATTCTTTGCGGTCAAGGCGACCCCCAATCCTTATCTTTTGAAACTTCTGCGGGAGGAAGGCTGCGGTGTGGACTGCTCCTCCTACACGGAACTTCTGCTTTCGGAAGCGGCAGGCTTCGGGGCAGGCGAGATCATGTTCTCCTCCAATGAAACCCCTGTCGGCGAGTTCACGAAAGCCCGTCAGCTCGGCGCCTATATCAATCTGGACGACATTACGCATATCCCTTTCCTGCAGCAGGAATGCGGAATCCCGGAGACTGTATGCATGCGGTACAATCCCGGCGGCATTTACGAACTGGAAAACGGCATCATGGATAACCCCGGCGATGCCAAGTACGGCTGCACAAAGGAACAGATGGTTCAGGCATACCGGGAGTTGATGGGGCTCGGTGTGAAACGTTTCGGAATCCATTCCTTCCTTGTAAGCAATACGATAGCCGAAGATTATTATCCCACGCTTGCGCGTACGCTCTTTACCCTTGCGGTAGAGTTGAAAGAGCGGACGGGAGCGGAGATTGCGTTCATTAATCTTTCCGGCGGAATCGGTATCCCTTACAAACCGGAGGATCGGAAGGTTGACATCCGCCGCGTGGGCGACGGAGTCCGCAAAGTCTATGAAGAAATCCTGGTTCCCGCAGGTATGGGTAATGTTGCGATCTTTACCGAGCTGGGACGTTTCATGATGGGACCTTACGGCGAGCTCGTCGTGAAGGCGATTCATGAAAAGCATATTTATAAGGAGTATATCGGCGTGGATGCCTGCGCGGTAAATCTGATGCGTCCGGCAATGTACCGGGCATATCATCACATTACCGTACTCGGCAAGGAAGATGCGCCGAAGGACCATGTTTATGACGTGGTCGGCTCTCTCTGCGAAAATAATGATAAGTTCGCGATCGACCGCGAGCTTCCGAAGATTGATATCGGAGATTATCTGGTAATTCATGACGCGGGTGCGCACGGTTACGCGATGGGCTATAACTATAACGGCAAGCTGAAATGTGCGGAACTTCTGCTGAAGGAAGACGGTTCGGTTCAGCTGATCCGCCGCGCGGAACAGCCGAAGGACTATTTCGCGACGCTTGATATCAGCGATATGATGAAGCCTTATTTATCATGATTTGACCAGAGGGCGATATGGAAAATAACGTTACGAAAATTGTCTGCGGCGTCATTTTGGCGGTCGCAGTCGCGGTGATCTTATTGACACTGCGGGACAAGAGAGACCGGAAAGCTCCGGAGATACAGTTTCCCGACACGGAAACGGTCTACGAGACAGGCGAGGATACTGCGGTCCTTTTGGAGGGGGTTACGGCCCGCGACCGGAAGGACGGAGACGTTACGTATTCGCTTCTGATCGAGTCGGTCGTTACGCGCAGTGACGGCGAGTCGGCGATTGTATCTTACGTTGCTTCCGATAGCTCCAACAATATTGCAAAGGCATATCGAACTGTAAAGCTGCGTAAGAAACCCGAATATCCTCCGGGAGAGAATCCCGACGGATCAGACGTGTTGTTTCCGGATGACGTCAGGTAGATTTCATGCACAGTCGATATTTCTTCGGCTGTGCTTTTTCTATATCCGGAATTGAGAAAGGGATGAGTAATTTGAGTAAGAAGAACAAAAAGAAGGATGCGGTTTCGGTTAAACCGAAGGAACGTGTTCCTTCGTATGTAAGAGATTTGCTGAAGCCTTATTTTCAGGGCATTGATATGGACGATCCCGAAAGGGGTATCCTGATCTGTACGGAAACCGACATGAACGGATCGATGGAATTTTCCAAAGGCCATATCGTGCTTTGCAAAGACAGACTGTTTGTGCTGGAATCCGAACCCGTGCCCGGAGAAGTGCACTTCTTCAAGGGACGCGAGACACTGGCATCGAAAGCCCAGACCGTAAAGAGAGAGTGGACCGTAAAAGAATACTCGCTTGCGGACATGAAAGAAGTGAAGATTGAGCGTACCGTCGGTGGCGGATTCCTCGTACTGGTTCATAAGAACCCGGATGACGGCGAAGCGGACGGAGCGGCGGAAACCATTGCCTCTTTTTCGAATCACCGCATGGGTCAGACTACAAAAGTAGAACGCTTATGCGAGAAGATTTCCAAAGGAGAAGAGATCAAAGACGATGAAGACGACGAAAAGGAAGAGGAATACTGCCCGATCTGCGGAATGATGTATCCTGATGAGGACCGTAAGATCTGCCCGAAATGTATGAACAAGAAATCCATCCTGTTCCGTACGCTCGGATATCTGAAACCTTACCGCGGAAGAATTGCGATGATGATGCTTTGCATCCTCATCTATTCGGGACTAAACATCGTCTGGCCGTATCTGAACGGTAAAATCCTCTATGATAAAGTACTCGGAAAGAACGAAGCGTTTCTCGCGCGGCTCGGAATTCCCGGCGGGAAGTACGTGCTGGCGCTCGGGCTTGTCGTTCTGACGATGCTCGGAACGAAGATTCTGATGCAGCTGTTCGGTATCCTTCAGGGCGTTATTACCGCGAAGATTGTTCCGGATCTTGTCCGGACTTTGAAAACGGACGTATTTTCCTCAATGGGAAAGTTGTCTGTCAGTTTCTTTACCAGCAAGCAGACCGGTTCCCTTATGACGCGTGTTATGAGTGACGCCGACGAAGTAACCGGGTTCTTTATCGACGGACTTCCGTATTTTCTGGTGAATGTTTGCACGATCGTGGCAATGGCTGTTGTCATGTTTATGCTGAGCCCGGTTCTTGCGGTCGCGGCATTGATCTTTACCCCGATCGTGTTCTTAATCAGCTGGAAGATGCTTCCGCGTCTCTGGCACCGTTACGGACGCCGCCACAGGGCGACGAGATCGCTCAATTCGAAGGTCCATGATAACCTGCAGGGAGCGCGTGTCGTAAAGGCTTTCGGTCAGGAGGAAAGTGAGGTCGGACGGTTCGACAAGAGCAACGAAAAGGTTCGGAGCGCCGATATGGCGGTTATGAATTACGATAACAAATTCTTCGCTCTTTATTCGATGGCGGAGAATCTGGCATCGCTTACGGTTAATGTTGTCGGCGCGTTCCTCATTTTGAAAGTGCATTCGCTTTCGCTCGGCGTACTGATCACATTTACCGGATATGTCAGCCAGCTGACGGGACCGATGGACTTCATGTCCTTCTTCTTCCGCTGGTACACGAACTGTATGAACAGCGCGCAGCGTATGTTTGAGATTATCGACGCCATTCCGGAGATTCAGGAAAAGCCGGACGCGATCAAGCTCGATCATATCGACGGAACCGTCGAGATGAAGCATGTGACATTCGGCTACGAGAAGCATAAGCCGGTACTGAAGGATGTCAGCCTAAAGGTAAAGAGCGGTGAAATGCTTGGTATCGTTGGCAGGTCCGGAGCCGGGAAGACAACGATCGTCAACCTGATCTCGCGTCTTTATGATCCGCAGGAAGGACAGGTCCTTCTTGACGGATATGATGTCCGCGACCTGTCGTTTGAGACACTTCGCGGTTATGTGGCAATGGTTTCCCAAGAAACTTATATGTTCATGGGAACCGTAGCCGAGAACATCGCTTACGCACGGAAGGACGCGACCCGTGAGGAGATCATAAGGGCTGCGGTTCTTGCGAGCGCGCACGATTTCATCTGCCGCATGCCGGACGGCTACGATACGATTATCGGGTCGAGCGGACGGGAACTTTCGGGCGGTGAAAGACAGCGTATTTCGATTGCGCGTGCCATCCTCGCAAACCCGAAGATTCTCATCCTCGATGAGGCAACGGCGGCGGTGGATACCGAAACCGAGCAGGCGATTCAGCAGTCCATCAACCTGCTGATCAAAGGACGTACAACGATTTCGATCGCGCACCGTCTTTCCACGCTCCGTGATGCGAACACCCTTGTGGTTATTGACGAAGGAAAAGTCGCGGAAGAGGGAACGCATGAGGAACTGATCGCGAAGAAGGGTACTTACTACAAATTGAAAGAGCTTCAGACCAAGGCATTGGCGCTGAAGGGAATAGAGTAATCCGGGGAAATGTGTTTCCCGCCCGGCCGCCGATTCTCGCGGCGCGCCGAATGGATAAAGGAGAGTGTTAATATGGGTTTTAAACAGTTTGAAGGTGCTGATGAAGAGTTCAATCTCGAGCAGATGGAAGCCGAGACGGAGCAGATGCTGAGACTTCGGTATATTACAAAGGACAACGCCGAATTTGCCCGCACGAAGGGAGGATTCGTTTCGCTTGACCTGAAGGACAGCATCGCGCCGGAGCACTATGACCGGATCCGTGTTGTGCGGAGCTTCCCGTTCACGGACCGGAACCGGTACATTTCCATCCGCACCATAGATGAGAAATCAAAGGAGATCGGCATGATCAAGAATCTTGAGACCGACGTGGATTCCGAGACAAGAAAGATGCTTGAAGAGCAGATGGATATCCGTTACTTCACGCCGATCATTAAAAAGATCAACAATATTAAGGACGAATACGGACATGCGTATTTCGATGTGGAGACCGACCAGGGACCGTGCAAATTCGTAATCTACATGAATTCGAGCTCGGTTGTTAATCTTTCGGACGTGCGTCTTCTCATCAGCGATCTCGACGGAAACCGGTTCGAGATCCCGGATTACACGAAGCTGTCCGCGCGCGAACTGAAGATGCTTGACTTGTTCCTGTAATTCGGAACATGGGGGTATGGGCTGCGTATGTCTTAAGACAAATGCGCGGCGTCTTTAAAGAAGTGAGGTTTGATTATGGACTTGAAATTTAAATTGCCGAAGCGTCAGTCGGAACTGCTGGCGCTCGGGGAAGGAGAAACAATCCGGTATTGTTCGCCGTATGACATTGATACGGCCGGACATTGGATGAACGGCGGCTACATTGTTGTAACCGACTGCCGTCTCGTCGTTTTGACGGATCAGGCGGTTTCGGAAGACGTTCCGCTATCGGAAATCGCGTTTCTCAAATGCGAATCGCTTGTCAATAACGGAATTCTCGTTGCCCGCAATGAGGGCGATGCCGAAGACCGGATTTTAGCGCGGTTCAGTATGAAGCACGTGTCCCGTGTCGCGTTTGTCGCGAAGGGCGCACTGCTTTTAAAGGAAGGCTCCGAAAAAGAAGTGATCAGCCGTGAACGCGACCGGGTGTGTCCGGTGTGCGGCAGGGCGCTCCGCGGTATGAGCGAATGCCCGAAGTGCAGCGGAAAGCCTTCCGCTTTCCGAAAATTCCTCGGGTTCTGCGGCCAGTACAAATGGATGCTTGTCGGCATTTTCTTCCTGATGCTCGCCACCTCGGCAGTGCAGCTGTACATCCCGAATGTACAGAAGAATTTCATCGACCGGCATCTGATTCCGGTGAGCGGAACGACGCAGGAAATCCTTGTGTACGCGCTTACGATGGCCGCTCTTTACGTGGCAATCATCGGCGTTACCGTCGGCCGTTACTACCTTTGCATGTCGATGGGAACGAAGATCAGCAAAGACCTTCGAAGACAGCTCTACCATAAGATCCAGAAATTGTCTCTGTCGTTTATTCAGGACCGCCGTCCGGGCGCTCTGATGAACCGGATTACCGGTGACACGGCGCAGATCCGACGGTTCATGGAGGACGGCTTTGCCGGCATGTTCTCGTGCCTGATCACGATGGTTTCCGCCGTCATTATCATGGTGAGATTAAGCTGGGAGCTGACGATTATCTGTGTTACATTTGTCCCGATCGCTTTGGGACTTTCGATTTCGTTCCGGCATAACATCCATCGCCGTTTCCACATGCAGTGGCATAAGAGCGATAAGATCAACTCGGGGCTGCAGGACGTTCTGACCGGCATCCGTGTCGTGAAGTCGTTCGGTACCGAGGAGCAGGAAGCCGATAACTTTAAGAAGCTCGCGGCCGAATACGCGAAGGTGCAGAAGCGGAATGAGGTGTTCTGGGCGACGCTGTTCCCGGTCATCACATTTGTCATGGGTCTCGGAATCTATTTCGTAACGTACTTCGGCGGAATCCGGGTGCTGAACGGCCCTCTGACTGTCGGCGAACTGACGCAGTTCATCAGTTACGCATGGATGCTGTACGGTCCGCTCGGATGGATGACGTTCCTGCCGCGTATGATCACGCAGCTTATGACAAGCCTTGACCGTATCTATGACGTGCTTGATGAAGAGCCGATGATCCGCGACCGTAAGGATGCCGTGGAGCTTGACGTGAAAGGCGCGGTCGAGTTTAAGAACGTGACGTTCGGCTACCATTCGTATGAGCCGGTTTTGGAGAAGATTAACCTGTCCGTAAAGCCCGGCGAGATGATCGGCTTGGTCGGCGCATCCGGTACCGGAAAGTCGACGATGATCAACCTGATCATGCGTCTTTACGAGGTGGATGACGGACAGATTCTGATCGACGGTACGGATATTAACGACCTGAAGATCGAAAAATACCACTCGCAGATCGGTGTCGTTCTGCAGGAGAACTTCCTCTTTGCGGGCACCATCTACAACAACCTGAAGTTCGCTAAGCCCGACGCGACCGAAGAGGAGATCATCCGCGCTGCCAAGATGGCCAACGCGCACGACTTCATCCTGAAGACGCCCGACGGCTACAATACGTATGTCGGTGAGCACGGCTTCAACATCTCGGGCGGTGAGAGACAGCGTCTTGCGATCGCGAGAGCCATCCTCAACAACCCGAAGATCCTGATCCTCGATGAAGCAACATCCGCACTTGATACCGAGAGCGAATACCTGATCCAGAAGGCGCTTGAGAGACTGACGGCAAATTGCACCACATTTGCCATCGCGCACAGACTTTCCACACTGAAGGATGCGGACCGTCTTGTCGTTATCGACGGACACCACATCGCGGAGGTCGGCACGCACAACGAGCTGATGGAGAAGAAGGGCATTTACTACGGCCTCGTTACGGCGCAGCTGCAGATGCAGGCTCTTAAGGGCGAGGACAGTGATGAGCCGGTCCTTGCGAGCGATGCCGCACCGGCACTCGGATAGTTTTACAAAGCGGTTTAAACGCATTACATCACGGCTGCTCCGGCGGCCGGGCAGGAAAATGCTATGAATGTTTACGAAGAAATGATTCCGTACCTGCTTCACTGGTACCGGTATAACGCAAGGGTCCTTCCGTGGCGGGAGGACCCTTCTGCCTACCATGTCTGGATCTCGGAGATTATGCTCCAGCAGACGAGGGTGGAAGCGGTACGGGCTTACTACATGCGGTTTCTGGAGGAACTTCCGGACGTGAAGGCGCTTGCGGAGTGTCCGGACGACCGGCTCATGAAACTGTGGGAAGGGCTCGGCTACTACTCCAGGGCGCGCAATCTGAAGAAAGCAGCGGAAAAGGTGATCGCCGATTATGAGGGTATTATCCCGTCGGAAGCATCGGAGTTAAGAAAACTTCCCGGTATCGGCGACTATACCGCGGGAGCGGTTTCCTCGATCGCTTACGGACGACCCGAACCGGCCGTGGACGGCAACGTGCTCCGTGTCATGTCGCGTCTTACCGGAAGCAGGGATGATATTCTGAGCGCGGACACGAAGAAGCGGATCACCGCGGAACTGAAGGCAGTCATGCCGGGAGAGGAATCGGGAGCGCTTAACCAAGCAATCATGGATATCGGCGCGACAATCTGCATCCCGAACGGTGCGCCGCATTGCGAGGAGTGCCCGCTGACGCATATTTGTACGGCGTTTCACAACGGAACGACAGGAGAGATCCCCGTAAGGGCTGCAAAGACGGCAAGACGGACGGAGAAGAAGACGGTTCTTCTGATCGGCGTCGGTGACCGTATCCTTCTTCATAAACGTCCCGCGAAGGGACTGCTTGCCGGATTATACGAGTATCCGAACGTACCCGGTCATATCGCGAAGAAGGACGTTCCGGCGGCTGTGTCGGCAATCCTTTCAGATGCAATGGGAGAGCAGTGCGCGGAGCCTGTCGCGGTGAAGAAAGCGGACGACGCGAAGCACGTCTTTTCACATATCGAATGGCAGATGAAAGCATATCGTGCGGATGTGAGAATGTGCGGTACGGACCTGATGCTGTCCGAGGGGTATGTTCTCGTGACCACGCAGGAACTGAAAGAGCAGTATTCCGTCCCGTCCGCGTTTGCGAAGTGGGATGTCTGAGCCGGCTGCGCGGAACATTCAGCGAAGAAAGCGTAAAGAATAAAACTGCGAAGAAAGCAATGCAAAAAATCAGGGCCTCCGTTTCGGAGGCCCTCAGACTGAAGACAAAGTCCGAGGCGCAAACCGCCTCGGACTTATCTTTTTTGATGGTTAAAAAGTGCCGAAAAGCCTTATATTTACTGGCTTTCCGGCACTTTTTGTGGTATAATGGAAGTATCAA
>JAGADM010000012.1 GCA_017613595.1 Lachnospiraceae bacterium
AGACGGTCGGCTTAAAACGGATATTGCTTCCCTGTGGTGGACTCCACTGAACCGTCAGAAACAATATCTTTTTGATTTGTCTAAAGCATAACACAACATATAGGAGAGTGTCAAGGTGAAAAAGAGGAGATTTCAGGCGGATTTTCGGGCGGTTTTTATGGTATTTTTCACAGTTAAAAACCATTTACTTACGAAAGCGCGTGTGATATAATGGAATATCGGCACGAAGGAGGTTCATGTGATGGGTGAACGGATTAAGATGTATTTGAAACAGATTGACGATATGCTTGCAAACCCGCCTGAGGGAATTGATTACGGCAGGGAAATAGAAAAGCATCTTGTTCAGATCGGATTCTTTATGCATGAGCGCCTGATTCACCTGATCGTGACTGTACTTTTCGCCATACTGACGGTCGGCACGATTTTCTTTGCGGTGGCGTCGCCGAGTGTCGGACTGCTGCTTCTGACGGTAGCACTCCTGATTCTTATGGTGCCGTACATCTGCCACTATTATTTGCTTGAGAACAGCGTGCAGAAGATGTACCGGCAGTATGACGAAATGCTCCGGAGGAAGGAAGCCGGAAGATAAAGAGAGGCTTATAAGCCTGTGTGGGGGTAAGATGGGAAGAAAGTTGTTTTGTCAGATCAATCCGACATGTTATCGGATCTCAACCGAGAAAGAGATCATAAAGCGCAAATGCAAAGATCTCTTTACGGGGGGACGGTTCGCGAAAGAGCATCGGGAGAGTCAGCTCCCGGTCATCGTGAAAAGCCACAGCTCCGTGATGGTGCGTCGCCTGAACGGGGTAGACCTGCGCCTGCAGGAGAATAAGGTCACCAATATCGAGCTCGCCTGTGAGAAGATTAACGGCATCGTCGTTCATCCGGGCGAAGTATTCTCGTTCTGGCGGACGGTAGGACGTCCGACCGCGCGCAAAGGGTACAAGGAAGGACTCAATATCCGTCAGGGTAAGCTGTCCTCGGGCATCGGCGGAGGGCTGTGCCAGATGGCCAATATGATTCACTGGCTCGTATTGAACAGTTCTTTGAAGGTAACCGAGTTGCATCATCATTCGGACGCACTGTTCCCGGATGAGCGCCGTCGCGTGCCGTTCGGAACCGGGACGTCGGTATGCTACAACAACCGCGATTACCGTTTCCGAAACAATCTTGACACCGACGTGCAGATTCTCGTGTGGTGCGAGAACGGAGAGCTGTGCGGAGAACTGCGGGCTATTAACGAGCTCCCGTACCGCTATCGCCTCTTTGAGGAGGATTCGCATTATCACAAAGAGGGTGACAAATACTATCGCATCTCGAAGGTGTACCGCAGCGTGATTGACCGTAAGAGCGGCGAGGAGATTCGCAAGGAACTGATTCTCGACAATCATTCCGAAGTTGTTTACGACTATTCGCTGATTCCCGAGGAGGAGATCCGATGATTACTGAGCGGCTGCGTAAAGCGGCGGAGCAATGGCCGGACCGTACTGCCTGCAGAATCGGCGGGGAGAGCATCACCTACCGGGAACTGTGGCAGCAGGCTTCGGAGACGGCAGGACTTCTTCGGAGACAGGGAACCTCGCCGGTAATCCTTCACGGAGACCACGGCGTGTGGGAGATTACGGCAGTGCTTGCATGCCTTCTTTCGAAGCGGGCGTATGTCCCGGTCGGAAGCGCCGTACCTGAAAAAAGGTATGCGGAAACCGTCCGTATGGCCGGAGCGACGCTTGTGATTTCGCAGAGGGAGGAAGGAGCACACGATTCCGCTATTGAGGCGGAAGTGCTTACGCTGCCGGAACTTGCCGGATTCCGGGATAACATAGAACTGAACTCAGACAATGAGACCGCATATATCATTTTTACATCGGGAAGCACGGGGACGCCTAAAGGGGTTCCCGTTTCGTATGCCAATCTGGATAATTTCGCCCGCTGGATCGGGTCATTCGGACCGCTCGCAGAGTACCGCGAGCTGAATGTGCTGAACCAGGCGGCGCTTGGTTTTGACTTAAGTGTCGCGGATCTTTATTACGCGCTTTGCAATGGACACACGTGGACGGCAATTCCCGGCGGACCGGCAGCAGCGGGAGATATGGCAGCAGGCACGTCGGCAGCGGACAGCAGTCAGGCGGGAACCATGACAGGCGTGTTCGCAAACGGAAATATCCATCTGGCGGTGCTGACGCCCTCGGCACTGAAACTGTGTCTGATTGAGGAAACGTTTACGAAAGGGAATTTGCCGGAGCTTAAGGCGATATTCTGCTGCGGTGAGCGGCTTGAGAAGAAGCCCGTACGGAAACTGTTCGCACGGTTTCCGGATATCAGCCTGATCAATGCGTACGGACCGACCGAAGCAACGTGCGCGGTGTGTGCGGTGCAGATTACTTCGGAAATGACGGAAGCAGAAGGAGAGCTTCCGGTCGGTGAGATTGCTTCGGCTGCAACGGATATTACCGTTTCGGGAAGTGAGATTGTGCTGACCGGCCCTTCGGTTTTCAATGGGTATCTTGACGGACGCGACGGCGGACATTTCATCGAGAACGGTGTGAACGGCTACCGGACCGGTGACGGCGGGTACATCTGCGACGGTCTTTTATACTATACCGGCAGGAACGATTCCCAGGTCAAATACAAAGGCTACCGAATCGAGCTCGACGGGATTGAGTGTGCAATCAACCGGATTGCGGGCGTGGCGGAGTGTGCCGTTATCGCGAAGCGGAATCCGGACGGGATTGTAAAGACAATTCAGGCATTTGCCGTACCGGAAAAAGGAAGCCGATGCACCCCCGAAAGCATCCGACGAGAGCTATCTGAGATGCTTCCCGCATATATGATTCCGAAGACCGTGACGGTTACGGAAAGCCTGCCGCGGAATGCGAACGGCAAAACAGACAGAAAGGCGCTTGAACGCATATGATAGACGTAAAAAAACTGTTATTTGAAATCTGCGAGGACAAGGCAGTGTACGACGAGGGAGTCGATCTCATCGAGAGCGGGCTTTTGGATTCCCTTGCCGTAATCGAGCTGTTTGAGGCGCTTGAGGATGCAGGAATCGAGCTGCAGCCCACCCGTATCGACCGCAACTGTCTGCGTTCGGCGGAGGGGATTGAGCGTCTGATCCGGGAGTATAAAAACGCGAATGAGTAAGAAAAAGGGACAACAGGCAAAGGGAAAACGGTGCGCTCTGCGCGTCGTTCTGATTGCGGCTGCGGCAGTATTGATAACAGTACTGTGCGGTTTTTTTGTGCTGCTTGTAAAGGTCAAAGGAAACCTGTCCTATGTCTATAACTATTTCGTGAAGACCAAAGGAAGCCTCAGCGTGGAGTATCATGCGGAGGCGGGCACTGCAAAGGGAACGCCGAAGGCTTCGCCGGAGACCGAACCGGAGAAGTATCTCAATTCGGTTAAGGTTATCGTGAACGGAAGTGTTGTTACGGAATATGAAAGAAGCCGGGCTATCGAATTCACCGACGGTCTGATCGGAACGAATACACCCAACCGTGGAATCCTTACGTTTCGCGGGAACTACCTTCGGAGCATGTCCTCATTTGGCACGGTTACGGGAGCAGGAGAGCATCTCGCAAAGGACTGGGAGGTGAAAACCGGCCGGTTCTTGAAGGATGACGGTGTCAATTACTGGTCCGGTAACGGCTGGACCGGGCAGCCGCTCGTTGTCGGGTGGACCCGCGAACAGAGAAGCAAAATGAACCTTTACGAGGAGGCCAAAGCGAAGGAAGGCCTCTGCGAAGTCATCTATCCGGGAATGGACGGAATGATTCATTTCCTCGACCTTGAAACCGGAAAGGCGACCCGCGACCCGATTCACGTCGGCATGACGTTCAAAGGCACGTGTTCCCTGCATCCTGATATGCCGCTTCTGATTTGCGGTTCCGGCGATTCAGCAACGGGGCCGTTCGGCGAGCAGGTAAGCGCGCGGATATTCGTGTACAGCCTGATTAACGGGAAGAAGCTTTATGAATTTGCGGCAAATGACACGTTCGCCCCGCGCAGATGGCACGGCTTTGACAGCTCGCCGGTTTTCGCAGCGGAAGCCGATACGGTAATCTGTCCGGGTGAGAACGGCGTACTCTATACGGTGCGGCTTAACTCAAAGTATGATGCGGAAGCGGGAACGCTGAGCATCGATCCGGACGAGGTTGTCCGCTATGTGTATGATTCGAAAGCGGCGCATGACCGCTTCGAAGCGAGCGAGAGCGATATCGGCTCGGGTTCGGAATCGAGCGCGGTTGTTTGGGGACGGTTCCTGTTCTTCGGCGACAACGGCGGCATATTCCAGTGTCTTGATCTGAATACGATGCAACCCGTCTGGGTGCAGGATCTCGGGGAGGATATTAACGCGAGTCCGGTGCTCGAGATTTCGGAGGACGGCAGCGCTGCAATCTATGTCGGGACGACGCTCAAATACCACACGTCCCGCTATCATACCGGAGAAGCGTGCGTTTATAAGCTGAATGCGACCGACGGACGTATCATTTGGAAGAAACCTTATGAGGTTCACACCGTTTCGGGACTTGCCGGCGGGATTCTCTCGTCGGGTGCGTCGGGGAGCGGTGCGGCAGCCCCGTATATCTATTTTGCCGTATCCAAGACGCCTTCGGTCAACACCGGTTATCTGGTTGCTCTTAACAAGGATACCGGAGAGGAAGCGTGGCGGAAGGAGCTGCCGTGCGACGCGTGGAGTTCGGGCTGTCTAACCTATTGCACGGACGGTTCGGCGCGACTGATTCAGTGCTGCGGAAACGGGGATATATGTCTCATCGACGCACTGACCGGAAAGACGCTTGACAGAATCAATTACGGCGCCAACATCGAGTCAACGCCTGCCGTGTTCGGAAACCGGCTTGTTGTCGGTCTTCGAAGCGAATACATTATCGGAGCAAGGATTGAATAATTCTATGATTTCACCACGAGGAAAATGGATTGCCCTGCTTCTGACTTCCCTGCTGCTACTTCTGCTTGTCTTTGCAGAAGCAGCCTCGGGAGGAAAGAAAGCGGCTTCGGGACCCGGTGCGGACGAAGTGCGGGTGGCTCTTTCAAAGGACGGCAGAATACCTGCCCTGTCCTCGGTCGGAGGCGTCGCAAACGGCATGCCGGATGACTCGATGAAGCTGTTCGCGGAAGGATATTTCGGAACGACTGTCCCGGAATATGTTTCCTTCCCGGATTTTGAAAGCGCCCGGAAGGCGCTTGACTGCGGAAAGGTTTCCGCAATCTGGGCAGCGGATGTGACGGCGGAGTATCTGGAGCAAAGCGGAGAGTACGTCTCATTTGCCCCGGCCGAAACGCCCGGAGGCGGAGAAGAACGGTTCTCGTTCGCATTTGCCTTTGCGCCTGAATCGGAAGCATTAAGGAGTAACGCCGACAGCTTCCTGGCGGCACTGAAGGCGCTTGGAGGACTGGAGCGCGGGCTGATCGGGGAAACGTGGACGTTCCCGAAGGAAATGCTTTCGGAACGCGCGGAAACATCGCCGAAGAAGGCGGGACGGAATTTTTATATCGGAGTCACCGGGGCGGTACCGCCTCTTGCGGTTTACGAAGGCGGGACGGCGCATGGCGCGGCAGCGGAGATTGCAGGTGCTTTGGCCGAAAGCCTCGGGTACCGGCCGGTGTTTGTAAATCTGCAGGAAGAAACGGCCTACGTCAGCCTGATGGCAGGGCGGGTCGATATGCTTTGTGTCGGCGCGACGAGTGAGAACCACTCGCTGACGACGCCGAAATACCTTACGTCGACAGGTTATTTCGGCGTGAAGGAATATCGTTTACTGATGCGAAAGGAGGGCAGGAAAGTGAGCGGATGGATGAATGTGATTAAGGACAATCTGATTTCCGGCGGTGCGTATCGGCAGATTATTTCCGCTGTTATCACCACGGCAGTTTTGATGCTTCTTGCCTGTGTCATCGCTTCGCTATTCTGGCTTGCGCTGAAGGCACTTTCGGAGAGCCCGAAGACAGTGCTGCAAAAGACAGCTGCGGGACTAGCATACATATTCCGGAGCATTCCGGTACCGCTTCTTTTACTGCTTCTCGGCGGCGTTGTGCTCGCGGGAGTTCACATACCGTTACTCATCCCGGCGGCGCTAGGAATCGGCTTAAACGGCGCGGGTCTGCTGTATGAGGCATCGGCCTCGGGAAAGGACGCTGAGGCAACTGCGGAAACAACAGAAAATGATGCAGACCTGGATGACACCGGTCCGAATGCATACGGCTTCAGGCAAAGACTCAGATTCCTCGCATCCCGTCCGGCACGACGGACAGCCGTAACGATGCTTCAGTGGACGACGGTTGCGGGATGCATCGGCGTACGGGATCTCGCAGAAGTCTTTCAGACCATCGGCAACCGCACGATGTATCCGCTGTTTGCGATTGCGTGCTGCATCGTCTTTTATCTTTTGGCGGTCATCATACTCGAGCTGCTTCCTTACGCGGAGCGGAAGACTGCTTAGAATCGAAGCAAGGCATAATAAAAGGACGGTCCCGATCGGGGCCGTCCTTTTTGCGTTACTTATTTATTTAGCTTTTTCCTTCTTCTTATCGTCGGATTCCAGGAACTTATAAACAAATGCTGCGCAGGCGGCACCGGCAAGCGGTCCCAACCAGAAGATCCAAAGCACTGCAAGTGAATCCGTGTTGCCGTTGGCGATTGCGTTCACGATAGCGGGGCCGAGGGAACGTGCCGGGTTAACGGACGTGCCGGTAAGACCGATGCCGAGGATATGAACGAGAACAAGCGTGAAGCCGATTACAAGGCCTGCGAACGAGCCG
>JAGADM010000101.1 GCA_017613595.1 Lachnospiraceae bacterium
ACGCTCGCCCATCAGGTACGGCAGATAGTAAACGTTGTTCTTGCCGATCTCCTTGATGTTCTTCTGCTCTGCCGCGTAATCCTTCGTGCCGATGATGTCATCCATCCACCACTTATTGGAGGATGCGGCGGAAAGCATGCAGCCGAGGAAATGATAACGTCCGTTCGCATGTGCGAAGGAATGCATTGCGTTGGCATCGTCAACCGCGAACTCGTCGGTCGAGATGAATACGGTACCGCTCGTTCCGAGGGATACGCTGCACATGCCGTGCTCAAGCGTTCCGGTTCCGACAGCGCCCGCAGCGTTGTCGCCCGCGCCGGCGATGATCTTAACGGTCTTCGGAAGGCCGAGTTCCTCAGCCACAGCGGGAAGGATCGTGCCGACCACTTCGTAGCTCTCGAAGATCTTTGCGAGCTGGCTTTCCTTTACGCCGACGATCTCGCACATCTCCTTCGACCAGCATTTGTTCTTAACATCAAAGAGAAGCATTCCGGAAGCATCCGATACGTCGGTGCAGTGCACGCCCGAAAGCAGGTATGCAATGTAGTCTTTCGGAAGCATGATCTTCTCGATTTTCGCGAAGATCTCGGGCTCATGCTTCTTCACCCACAGAAGCTTCGGAGCGGTAAAGCCCGTCAGAGCCATATTGGCCGTATAGGAAGATACTTTCTCACGTCCGATCACATTGTTGAGGTAATCGCACTCTTCCTGCGTACGTCCGTCATTCCACAGAATTGCGGGACGAAGTACGTTATCGTCTTTATCAAGGATTACAAGGCCGTGCATCTGTCCGCCGAAGCTGATGCCGGCAACCTTGCTCGCGTCAAATCCGTTAACCAGTTCCTTAACGCCTGCCTTCATCTGCGTCCACCAGTCTTCCGGTTTCTGCTCCGACCAGCCGGTCTTCGGAAAATACAACGGATACTCCTTCGAAACAATATTCTTGATCTCACCCTTCTCGTCCATCATCAACAGCTTTACGGACGATGTCCCCAGATCTACACCGATGTAATACATAGGTAACCTCCATGCGTAATATATTTATCAAAACGTCCGGGAAAACCCAGCCTCTATGATAACAATTTCATGCCCTTTCGTCAAGGGCGCGGCCCCTCGGAAAACGCTTATTCGTAGCCTTCCCAGAGCCCTAAAAGCGTCTTCGGCGTCATAATGTCGATGGCACGGTAGCGGATGCTGATCTCGGCCACTTTGTAATCGCCTCCGAACTCTCCGTCAAGGGTATAAGGAATCTCGCTGTCAGACTCGAAACGCACGTGCTTGACACGGGCATATATGAGGTTCGGATTCGAATAATCCGAATGCATCAGACAGTTCACGATATCCGGCAACTCATACGGCTTAAAGTCCTTCACGAGAAGCATCTCGTAATAGCCGTCGTTCAAAAGAACATTCTTGCCGGTAATGCCCTTGAAGCCGCCGATCGACACCGAATTCACGACCATACCGTAGATGAAACGGCCTTCCGTATATCGGTCGTCATAGGATACCTTCAGGTTATACTTCTTAATGTTCGTAAGCGACGCGGCGCCGTTCAGAATGTACGCCAGATGTCCGAGAACGTTCTTCACGCTCTGCTTGGTCGAATACGAAACCTCGGTAAACAGTCCGAAGGCCGCCGTATAAACGAAATATTCCGAATTGAAAACCGCCATGTCGCACGGAAAACGCATACCTTCCTTACCGAGACGGGCGCCTTCGACCATATCCTTCGGAAGGTTCAGCGAATTGCCGAAATCGTTCGTGCTTCCCGCGGGAATATACACCAGAGGAACCCTCTCGCCGTCCGCCGCTTCCGCGCTCAGCATGCCGTTCACGACTTCATGAAGCGTGCCGTCGCCGCCGGAACAGATGATCTTTTTGCACGCGCCTTCCCGAAGATACGAAATCACCGTATCCTTCGCGTCGCCGTGCTTCTTCGTCGGGCTCAGTACAAGATCGCAGTCCTCTTCGACCAGTTCCTTAACAACGTCGTTCAGTTTGATCCGTATCTTCTTCTTGCCGGCATTTGGGTTGTAGACAAATAAAACCTTTTCCCGCATTACATCCTCCACACGGAATCCCCTTTCGGGGATTCAAAAGCCATACGGATTCATTATACTACAAACGGATTGTTTTTTGAAGAGCAAAACTGTAAATACATGATTCTTTCACATTCTTTCCGGTTCCGCGCGCAATCGCCTCCGCGTAATACTTAAGCTGCGCCGTATAACGGGCTTTCAGCAGTTCTTCGCCGCCCTCCTGCCCGACACGGTCGGTCTTATAGTCAAGAAGCACGATGCCGTCCTCTTCTTCAAACATCGCGTCGATGATACCCTGCAGAAGAACGCTCTCCTCCGCGCTGTATTCCCTGCTGACTGCGTCGGCCGGAACGCTCATGACAAATGCCTGCTCACGCTTCAGTTTCCCCTGTAAAAACGCCTTCTTCATGCGGCTTCCGATCTCCGAGCGGACAAATGCGGAAACCTTCTGAAACGAAACCGCCTCGAGCAGTTCTTTCGGGAAATACCCTTCTGCCGCAAGCTTCTCCGCCTCGGTACGAAGTTCCTCTTCGCTGTCCCCGAGACCGTAGTCGTGAAGTTCCAGGAAACGGTGATAGAAAGTTCCGCGCATGGCTCCCGGATTGACGCCGCCGTCCTCCGTCAAAGAAGCGAACTTCGGCACGGGAATCTTCTCCTCGGCCTCATCCCACGAAACGATCACGCAGTTCGCATTGGTCTGGTATTCTTCCATGGCGCTCTTCTTAAGGTCCGAAACCGAAACCTTCACGGGCGGCGTCACGGTCCGGAACGGATACCGGAACGTGAAGAACTCCCGGAGTTCTTCGATCATCTCCGCGGGAACCGGTTCCTTCCGCTCTTCGAAAGCCTCTCCGGCGCTCTCAGCGGTGCCTTCCGCGCCGGTCAGACGGACGGTCCACTCCTTTGCGCGGATCTCCTGCGGAACAAAGCAGCCGCCGTCTTCGTCGCACTGCTTTAGGCTTGTGCTTCCGTCCGGTTCGTCGGACATCTCCTTCATCAGATTGCATTTCTTTACGCTCTTCGGGTCGTCCGCCTCGGAAAGAATCGCCGGGAGGAGCAGTTTCTGATACGACGCAGCCGTCTTGACCGCGCCGAAGGAAAGCGGCTCGCCCGCCTTCGGAATCGTATCAATGAGCTTGTCCCAGTCTTTTTCGAGGAAGCCGCCTAAAAGGATCAGCTTCTCCTTTGCCCTCGTCATCGCGACATACAAAAGCCGCAGCGCTTCGCCCTGCTCGTCGATCTTATTGCGGTTGACAACCGCCTCGAACGGAAAACTCTTCGTCCGGTAGCGGTACTGCGGATAGATTGCCATCGGTCCGATGCCGAGCTCCGCGTGCAGCTTCACCGCGGATTTGTCCTGCAGGCCGGCAATTTCCTTTTCCATATCGATGACAAATACAATCGGATATTCCAGTCCCTTGCTCTTATGGATCGTCATAAAACGGATCGCGTTGCCGGCGTCGCTCGTCGTGCCGTCCGCTTTGACGTCATATTTCTTCATGTCGTCAATGTAGCGGACAAAGTCATTGAGTTCGGTAAATACGCCGCGCGAAAATGCCTTTGCCTTTTCCACGAGCACGTTCAGATTGCGCTCCCTGATGGAGCCGGCGGGCATCATCGAAACATAGGACAGGTAGCCGCTTTCGCGGTACAGTTCCGTTAACAGTTCAGGTACCGACAGGTAGGAGCACTTCTCCTTCAGCGAATCGTACAGCATAAGGAACGCTTCCGCTTTGCCGCGAACCGTCTTCATCGCTTCCGTGACATATTCCTGCGCGCACAGTTTCCGAAGAAGTGTCATCGCGTACTCGGTGCGGCCGCCCTTTGCCTGCTCCTTCGCATAAATCGAAAGAAGCGCGAGTTCTTCGTAAGTAAAACCGCCCATCGGGCTTTTCAGTACCGCGTGGAACGGAATGTCCGAGTACGGATTATCGAGAATCTTCAGGAAGTTGAGTACATTCCGTACTTCCGTACAGTCAAAGTATCCCTTCATGTCCGCCGCGTACGCAGGGATTCCCGCTGCAAGGAGTGCTTCGATCGCGGGCTGCATAAGTCCGGTGGACTTCTTAAAGAGAACCGCAATGTCACGGTAGCCCGCAATATGCGAGCCCTCGCCGTCCTGCACCTGAAAACCGCTGATCGGGTCGGTCAGTTCCTTTACCCGCTTCACGAGGGCGCCTGTCAGAGCCGCCTGCTCGTCGGTAACGGCGTTCCGGTGGACAAGGATATACTCGTTCGCGGCTTCTTCATCCGTAAGCCGGATCTTATATTCCGCTCCGGTCTTCAGCTCGGCCTGTTCGTCATAAGCGACGCCGCCGACCGGCTTCTGCATGATCTTACGGAATACCCGGTTGACGCCGTTTAAGATTGTCTCTCGGCTTCGGAAATTCTTATTCAGTATGATCAGCCGGTTGAGACTGTCGGAATCCATGGAATAGGTTTCGTATTTTTCCATGAAGAGTTCGGGTTTTGCCATGCGGAACTTATAAATGCTCTGCTTGATGTCGCCGACCATGAAAATGTTCGGCTGTCCTTCGTCTTCGCGGGAAATGGCATGTAAAAACATCTCCTGCACCAGGTTCGAATCCTGGTACTCATCCACCATGATCTCGCGGAACGAGCGGCGGTACTGTCTTGCCGCGTCCGTATAGACGATCTTTCCGTCCTCCTTTTTGAGGAGCACCTGAAGCGTCATGTGCGCGATTTCCTGAAAATCGTAAGCATTCTGATCGTCCATTAAAGCGCGGTACGCCTTACGGCAGGCGATCGTCAGCTCACAGAGGCCTCTGAGCTGTCCGGCGCACTGACGCACATTTGCCGTCATCTTTTTGATATAGTCCTCGGAGGCATAATTCTTAATGCTCTTATCGATCAGGGCCTTCAGCTCGGTACGCACGTTCTTCACATAATTAACAAGTTCGGGATCGACCGCGGGGTCCTTCTTCGAGCGGCCGATTGACGTGTTTCCGCCGTAATAATCCTCCGCGTAAAGGATCATATCGCGAAGGCTTTTCGCTCCGGCAGCGGACTCGCAGAACGCGAGGTCTCTCGTTACGCCGTCGCCGTAGAAATACGGGCCGTCCTGCCGTTTGCAGAGTTCCGAAAGATTTCTGAAGGAAGCACACATGGATTCGAAAAGCGTCCGGAGGATCTCATACTCCGACTGCGCAAAATCGGACGTAAGAAGATCCTCTTCGGTTTCGATCTTCTCAATCTTCGCTACCGCGTCCCTGATCCATTCCTCCGGGAACGGGTGGCTCTGCGAAAAATCGTCGATCTTCGCGATCAGTTCAATAATGCCGGCGTCGTCTTTGCTGCCCGAATAGGCATCCAGCATCTGAAAGAATGCCGCATCCCCGCTCTCGTGCTTTTCTTCAATGGTTTCGGTGATCGCGCGGTTCAGAAGGAGCTTTTTATCGGTATCATCGAGGATTCCGAAGCCCGGATCGATATCAAGCTGATGAAAATACCGCTTCACGACATGCTGGCAGAAACTGTCCAGCGTCATGATATTCGCAAAGCTCAGCCGGTCGCTCTCCCGCTGCAGACGCTTGTTGTAAGGGTCCTTTAAAAGCCGGTCGTCGATCGCACGCCGTATGCGGTCGCGCATCTGCGCGGCGGCATCGTTCGTAAAGGTAACGATCAGGATCTCGTCGATATCCACGGGATCCTCTTCGGACAAAATCTTCTTAAGGATCCTTTCGACCAGTACTGCCGTCTTACCGGATCCCGCAGCAGCCGAAACCAGTATGTTTGAAGTTTTCGCGTCAACGACGCTTCTCTGTTCATCCGTCAGCTTTATCATTTTCCGTTCCTTTTATCTTCTTCCAGCTTGTGAAAGAAATCTGCTTTGGACATTTTGGGTATGGTACGGTAGTTCTTCTCTTCGCGTATCTTCTTCGTGCAGAAATCCGAATACGCGCAGTAGGCACATGCGGGATTCTGTCCGCTCTTCGTCGGGTTCTGAACGATGTTTCCGGAGAGAATTTCCTTTGCTTCCTTCGTAAGAAGCGACTCCGCGTAATCGGACAGCGCGTTCATCTCGTCAACGGAAAGCATCTTGTCCTCCGAAAGGATGACGACGTCGGATTTCTCCTTTGCTTCTCCGGTCAGCGTGTTATCGATTGCCTTCAAAACCTTCGTATCGGAAAGGATCACACCCTTCGGACGGACCGCGTCCTTCCGTTCCTCTTCCGCTGTTTCCTCGTTATCGGCGTTCACGTACGGATCGTCAAGCCATGCGTAAAGCATCGCGGCGGGAATGTTCTCCGTCGGATTCTCACGAAGCACCGCCTTCATGTAAACCGGCAGCTGCGCCTTCGTTCCGAGATAGACCTCGCCGTAATCGAGATCCTTCACGGACGACTTGTAATCCGAAATCTTTATAAGCTTACGGCCGTCCTCGACGCACGTATCCACGCGGTCAATGCTTCCGTAAAGGTCCATATATTCCGAGCTGAATGAATATTTCTTCTCAAATTCCTCGGGCTCAAAGCGGCCTGCCTTCAGCTGCTCGCGGATCATCTTCGTCATATGCATCAGCAGTTCGCGGATGCGGTAGGCCGTGTAGGCATTCCGGTTATCGGACTGGAAGATCTCGTTCTTCTCTTCGGCAAGAAGGCTGTTCACCGTGCGGTCCATCAGTTTTACGGCGTCCTCCTCGGAAATGAGACGAAACGTCGTACCGCTCTCCTTAACCGCTTCACTGTACCGGCGGAGCGCCTCGTGCATGAAATTACCGATATCGGCGGCGTCGGCCTCGTAAACCTTACGTTCCTCAAGGCCGAGTCCGCGCTCTAAGAAGGTCCGGAACGCGCACTGCGCATACCGCTCCATCATCGTTACACCGCCCGAAAGACGGCTTCCGTACAGCTGTCTCGCAAGCTCCGCAGGGATTCCGCACGGGGCAGATTCGCCCGCCTTGGCTTCTTCCATCCGCTCCTTCTCTTCGGGCGCATACGGCTCGCCTTCAGGCGACGTAAACCATTCCTTTAACGCCTCATCGAACAGGGAATGCTCTCCCTCGTCCGAGCAGGCGTTACGATACGCTTTGCCGGCATGATCCGCCGCGATACGGCCGAACAGCGAACGGTCGGTATGCTCGTTCGCTATCTCCAGCTTCGGCAGCAGCCCCAGAAGACGGTAAATGACATACGACGGCTTGCTTTCCCTGCCCGAATCGCCGGTTCTCTTGTAGCTTACGTAAAGCCTTTCCGAAGGCTTCGCGCAGGCAAGATAGATATAGAATTCCTCGGTCGGAAGGCTTTCTTTCGGAAGCTCGCCGAGTTCCACATGCTTCGCGGAAAGAAGTTCCCGTTCCTTGTCGGAAAGGATTCCGGAGCCCTGTGAACAGCCCGGAAGGGAACCTTCGTTCACACCAAGTAAGAAAAGACATCGCACGCCGTCAAGACGCGAACGCTTGACATCGCCGACGGTAACCGAATCCTGATCGGGCGGAATACGTCCGAGCTTCAGCTCGGCAAAGCCCGCTTCCATAACCTCTGCAAGCTCTCCCATCGAGAGTTTCATATCGCCCATCAGATCGTTCATCTGATCGAGGAAGCCGAGCACGGTCTCATAAATCTTACGGTACTCGTAACTTCGCGCCTCCGCCTTGCGGCCGGGGATGCTCTCAAGTTCATCGGCTAAGGTGTTCAGCTTCTCCGCGCAGCCGTGACGCAGCAGGAACGCATATAAAACGCGGACGGAGGCGGATACATCGGCCGCGCCCTTCAGTTCCGTAAGAAGCGGAATCAGGTCAGCCGCGATCTGCTCCCGAACGCGGTTCGCGGTTTCAAGAGGATTCTCATGCCGCGTCTTATAGGTATAGCGGAACGGCTTCTTATACATGGACGCGCCGCGAATACCCTTTGCGGTCAGGTAATTCTCCATGAGGCACGCGTCCTCAAATGAGTAGCCGGAAAGGACGTTCTTCATGTAATGCGTAACCGCGTCAGCGCGGAAATCGGTCTGAAAGACGCGGAATACGCTTCTCAGAAGATCAATCAGCGGATCATTCATCAAATCAGACTTATAGTCGATAAAGCAGGGAATGCCGCTTGTTTCGGCGGCCTCTTCAATCTCCTGCGCATATGCCTGCACATCGCCGCAGATTACGGCAATCTCGCGGTACCGGTATCCTTCAAAGCGGACAAGCCGCTCAATCTCCGTAAGGAGGAAACGGATTTCATCGGCCCTTGCCGGCAGGGAATGTACGGATACGCCGCTTACAACGCCGTCGTAACGCTTACCGTTTCTTCGAAACAGATTGTTCTTAAGGAAGGTCAAAGCATCCCCGGATGCCGGGTTATCAAAGATGACGGGCGGCAGTTCGGCAATCCGCTCCTCATCCGCAATCTTACGGACGGCGTCGATTGTCTTCTGCGTCATGCGGAATATCGAATCATAGGCATTCCGGTCGCCGAGCATATTGCGGTCCATACTGAGCGCGATCGTCATCGAATTGCTGACACGCATTAGGCTCCTGAGAAGCAGGAACTGGGACGGTGTAAAACCCGTGAACCCGTACAGAAACAGGTCCGCGCCGCGAAGTTTGACCGAACGCTCAACGGGAACGCACATGGCGGAATAAACGTCCTCCTCGGTCAGATAACGGTCCCCGAGCAGCGCGCGGAAATCCGAAAGCACGACCGAAAGATCCGAAAGCTTGTCCCGAAGGATCGGGTCCTCTTCCGAATCACTGAGTTCCTTTAACCGTCCGGCATCGACAAGATACCGCTGAAGTTCCGAAATCATCGATTTCAGTTCCCCTAAAAAGCCCGGTTTCTTATGCTTTCCGCGGTAAATCTGAAGCTTATCCTCGGCGGACACAAGAACCTTTTTAAGGAGCATGTTCTTACCGATATCGTCAAGCACCGGCGGGAAGCAGTCGCCGAGTTCCTCTGCGAGACGGTATTTGAGACGCCCGAAGCTCAGAATATCGATGTTCATGACGCAGCCGTTCTTCTGCTTTGCAACAAGATCCTTCTGCGCCTGCAGAGTCGCCTGGTCCGGTACAATACAGTAGACCGCCCGCCCCGGTTCCTCACTGAGGCGCAGCATCTCCCGATGCATCCAGTCCGTCTTGCCGCTTCCGACGCTGCCGATTACAAACCGTATCGCCATGTTTTCCTTTCCCGCGGTTCTCATACCGCTGCCTTTTATCATACAAAAAAGGACTTCGCAGTTCATGCGAAGTCCATCGAATCCAACTTATTCCCGGAATGCCGTTTCCTGCTTCTTGACTCCTAGCACATGCTAGGTGGGTGACCGCAAGTAAGCTTACTGCCTTCCACTCAAAGGAGGCCTGAC
>JAGADM010000102.1 GCA_017613595.1 Lachnospiraceae bacterium
AAATCTTAACGTCTTCGGGTACCGCGAACTCGGTTACAAGCGTCTCGGGCTTCGTCTCGTCGGTTCTTCTCGAATCCACGGGGTTGATGCAGTAGCTGACAACGCCTTCGAACTCCTCGTCGGTGATGCTTCCCTTAAGAATATAGGTCGTCGCGGAGCGGATAATCGGCTCCTCGGTTTCCTTCAGAAGCTTTACGCACTGCTCGGCGGAATCGGCTCTCTGGTCGAACTGCCCCGGCAGGTACTCTACCGAGAACACGCGGTCGCCTTCCGCAAGCGGAAGCTTCTCCTCATATACATCGTCAATCGGCGGCTCGGAGAACACGGTCACCAAAGCCTTCCGATAAGTTTCCTCACTGATGTTCTCCACGTCATAGCGGACGAACACGCGGACTTCACTAAGTCCGGTCAGTCCGAGATAGTCCTTAAGCTCGCTCTTCAGTTCCTTTGCGCGAACGGCGAAGGGAGCTTTCTTCTCTACATAAATTCTGCGTACCTGACTCATGCGGGCAGCCTCCTTATATTTCAGTTGCCATCAGTATACCATTGTTCGACTTATAAATGAAATTAATAAAAGTCATTCCATTTATAAGATTTGCTTATGGAAAATGCTTGCTTTTTCGACACGTTTGCGATACAATAGGCGCGTAGGCCGCGGCAGGAAAATGCGCGGCAAAGGAGGTCCCTTATATGCTTTTTGAATTGCTCGGAGTCAACCCGCACGGATATAACCGTTACGCCGTTCTTCTGGCCATCGGATCCGTCGGATTTGCAATGACCGCACTTCTGTTACGCTTTTTGAAAGGATACCTTCCCGCGGACGGCGGAAGGGCATTTGCCGTGAACGGCGAGAAATCCAAAGGCAAGCCCCGCGGGGCCGGTGTCATCTTCATTCTCGTCTTCGCGCTTCTCTCCGCACTCTTCCTTCCGGTGAAAACCGAAGATCTTTTATATCTCGCTGCAATTGTCCTCGGCATGATCAGCGGCTACATGGACGATGCCAGCGACAAACCCTGGAATGAATATAAGAAAGGCCTGCTGGATTTCCTGATTGCCGCAGGCGTTACGGCCACGTACGTATGGTACAACGGTCCGGTCATCCGTCTCTTACTGTTCCGTGACGGAGAATCCCCGGTGTCCATCGAGCTTCCGATATGGCTCTTCTGCATCCTCTCGGTCATCCTGATCTGGGCGGCAATCAATGTCGTAAACTGCACGGACGGCGTGGATGCGTTAAGCGGAACGCTCTGTGTCATCGCGACGGCTTCGTTCCTGTTCGCGCTTCCGTTCCTTCGCCCGGCTATCACGACGGAACGCCCTGTCGGGCTCTGTGTTATCCTGATCAGCTGCCTGCTCGCATACCTCTGGTTTAACTGCCCGCCGAGCGTCCTGATGATGGGTGACGCCGGCTCCCGCGCACTCGGGCTGTTCCTCGCGATTCTTTCGCTTCGGACCGACCCGCTCCTTTTCATCCCGTTCTGCCTGATCTTCATTCTCGACGGCGGACTCGGCTTAATCAAGGTTGCGCTGAAACGTTTCCTGAAGATTTCCATCATGAAGAATATCCGCACGCCCCTGCACGACCACGCGCGCAAGAAAGCCGGCTGGTCCGATACGCAGACCGTGTACCGTTTCATGCTTATACAGGTCATGATTACGGGCCTGTTCTTCCTTGCCGCTTTCTGGGTAAGGTAACCCTTGTCTCCCCTGCCGCATCCCGGGTAAGGTAACCCCTGACGAATCCGCGAAAGGAGCCGTTCATGGATATTAACTACGAACTTTACAAAGTCTTCTACCATGTCGCGAAGAGCCTCAGTTTCTCCGAGGCCGCGGCAGGTCTTTATATCTCGCAGTCCGCTGTCAGCCAGTCCGTCAAGCTCCTCGAAAAGAGGCTCGGCCAGACGCTCTTCGTTCGGAATACGAAACGCGTTTCCTTAACGCCCGAGGGCGAGATGCTTTTAAAGCACATCGAGCCCGCGATTCAGCTGATTACAAGAGGCGAGAACCAGCTCTCAAGAGACGCCTCCGAGGGCGGCATGCAGCTTCGTATCGCAGCGAGCGATACGATATGCCGTTACGTACTCGTGCCCTTCTTCCGCGACCTGCACGAGCGGTTCCCGGACGTGCACATCAACATCTTAAACGGCACAAGCCCGCACTGCGCGCAGATGCTTGAGTCCGGCCAGGTCGACCTGATTGTCGCGAACTCGCCGAACGAATCGCTGACCGGCAACATGCAGATCCGGCCGATCCGGGATTTCTCGGATGTCTTCGTCGGAAACCCGTCACATTATCCGGACTGCTTTACATCGGCAAATGGGAAGCCTCGCACGTTTACGATGAAAGAGCTTCTCACTTACCCGCTTCTGATGCTCTCGAAACGTTCCGCGACGAGCTCGTTCCTGCACGAGCAGTTCCAGAAGCATTCGCTCGAGCTCGTACCTTCAATCGAGCTGAGCAGTAACGACCTGCTTTTGGATCTCGCGCGAATCGGACTCGGAATCGCCTGCGTCCCGGACTTCTGCATTCCGCAGACCGAGGCAATCTTGCAGCGACTTACGATTAAAGAGACTCTTCCGAAACGTAAACTCGTCATAGCCTACGACGAAAAATGGCCGCTCTCCCTTCCGGCCCAGGCGCTGATTGAAGAGCTGACCGGGGGAGGGGAAGGATAAAAGCACCGGAACCGAAATCCCGACGCATCACAAGACAATAAAAAACCTCCTTACCGAACACCCGGCAAGGAGGTTTTACATTTTCCGATATTAATTTCCGATTGTGTAGGTTCCGAGCTTAATCGCATCCCACTCTTCAGTCTTCACAAGCTCGTAACGGTTATCAATTGTCTGGTAGAGGTCGGCTACGCCGGTGCTCTTCGCGGTGACGATTGCATCGTCGACGGCTTCCTCATATCCCGAGAAATCCGTATTGTCCGTAAGAACGATGATGTTGTAG
>JAGADM010000103.1 GCA_017613595.1 Lachnospiraceae bacterium
CGTGGCGCCGGTTACCTTTACGCCTCTTGCAAGCACTTTCTCATGTACATGCAGTCCGTAATAACCGTCTCCGCAGAACGAAGGAATCAGGGACGGATGGATGTTGATGATCCGGTGCGAATACTTCTCGGTCATCTTCTCCGGAAGAATCACAAGGAAACCCGCCAGCACGATCAGATCGGGGTTAAAGCGGTCCACTGCGGCAAGCAGCGCATCCTCAAACTCCGCGCGCGTCTCGTAAGCCTTGCGGGATACGCAGACACCGGGGATTCCGTTCTGCTCCGCACGCTTCAGCGCGTAAGCGTCGGGCTTGTTGCTGATAACCGCGGAAAGCTTTATATTGGTGATCGTGCCGTTCTTAACGGCATCGATTATCGCCTGCAGGTTCGTTCCGCCTCCGGAAACAAGAACAACTACATTCAGCATATCGTAATTCCCTTCTCGCCGTCGGTAATCTCGCCGACAACGTAAGCGGTCTCGCCGGCCTGCTTCAGAGCGGCAAGAGCGGCATCGGCCTTCGAAGGATCTACGGCGATCATCATACCGATACCCATATTGTAAGTGTTGTACATCATATGCTCTTCGATATTGCCGTTCACGCGGAGCAGTTCAAAGATCGGGGGAACTTCGTAGCTGTTCTTGCGGATCATCGCATGCTTTCCGTCGGGAAGCATACGCGGGATGTTCTCGTAGAATCCGCCGCCCGTGATATGGCTGCATGCCTTAACGGTAACGCCCGCCTTCTTAACGGAATCAAGAGCCTTTACGTAAATCTTGGTAGGCGTAAGAAGCGCCTCGCCGAGCGTCGTTCCGAGAGACTCGCAGTAGCGGTTCAGGGACTGCTCGCGAAGGTCGAATACCTTACGTACAAGAGAATAACCGTTTGAATGAATACCGGACGAAGCAATACCGATGATGGTGTCGTCCTTCTTCACATTTGCCCCGCTCACGATGTCGTCAGCGTCTACTATACCAACGGCAAATCCGGCAAGGTCGTACTCGTCCTCCGGATAGAAACCGGGCATCTCGGCCGTCTCACCGCCGATCAGTGCGCAGCCTGCCTGCTTGCAGCCCTCTGCTACACCCTTAACGATCGTGGCGATCTTTTCGGGATAGTTCTTGCCGCATGCAATATAGTCAAGGAAGAACAGCGGCTCACCGCCCGCGCACGCGATGTCGTTCACGCACATGGCAACGCAGTCAATACCAATCGTATCATGCTTGTCCATGAGAAACGCGAGCTTCAGCTTGGTGCCTACGCCGTCCGTACCGGAAACAAGCGTCGGATGCTTCATCGTCATGAAACGGTCCAGGGAAAATGCGCCGGAGAATCCTCCGAGTCCGCCGAGCACTTCGGGACGCATCGTCTCTTTGACGTGCTTTTTCATCAATTCCACAGCCTTATATCCGGCCTCAATATCCACACCAGCGTTCTTGTAATCCATACAAATTCTCCTTATAAATCATATTCTGTTCCGTCGAAGAAGCGTTCCTTCCGATCGCCGGTTATCTTCACGGTCATCAGTATAGCATAACCTCGGGAATAACGGTAACATTATTCCTTAATGCAATATATAAGCATTGCTAATAAACTTATTAGAATTACGGCAAATGCCATACTTCTTTACTGTCCCATGTATTCACGGAAGCCGATCTTCTCAATCTTCTCCTTCTTTGCCATAACGCCGCCCTTGAGCTCGTCCTTATAAGCCTCAATCTTCGAAAGAAGCTCCGGATTGCCGATGGCAAGCATCTTGGCTGCCAGAATACCCGCGTTGGCGGCACCGTCGATTGCCACGGTAGCAACCGGAATGCCGGAAGGCATCTGCACAATGGAATACAGCGAATCAACGCCGCTTAACGTCTTCGTATGGATCGGCACGCCGATTACCGGAAGCGGGAAGATTGCCGCGCACATGCCGGGCAGATGAGCCGCTCCGCCTGCGCCTGCGATAATTACCGAGAAGCCCTTATCCTTTGCCGTCTTCGCATAGTCAAAGAACACGTCGGGCATACGGTGCGCCGAAATGATCGTCATTTCATAATCGATGCCGAATTTCTCAAGCATCTCCGCTGCTTTCTTCATTACCGGCAGATCCGAATCGCTGCCCATTACAATTCCTACTTTAGCCATCTCTTTATCCTTTCTTTCCGCTTTGCCGTCGGGCTGCGGAGCACATCTCTTTTTTATTTTCTCCGTGACCGCGGAGCAATTTCTCATTTTTTCTTAGCCTTCTCCAGACGCTCTAGCGGAACGTTCAGTTCCTCGGTTCCCGGTACAACGAACCGCCCGTTGCGGATAATGTCGTAACTCTTGCCGTCCGCCGTATGCGCCGTGATGGATGCGAGCTCGTCATACGGAATCGTGATGTCCGTATGGCAGTTCATGTAGGCGTTCTCGGGATCGGTCTTACGAAGCGCGCTGACCTCGTTCTCACGGGCGATGATCTCCTTGCCGTCCGGGTTATATACTGCCTTATCTTCGGAATGGCTGTAGCAGGTGTCGCCCACCGCGAAATGCGGTCCTGTCTTCTCGGCGATCAGGATCTGAAGCTTGCTCTGGATGTCGTATTTGATGCCCATCTCATAAGCCGTCGTATTGGTTCCGATGGCAAATTCGCCGATCGGAAGCGTCTCATGGAAGAACAGAATGTTCTCGTTGATGTAGTCCGCATTTTCCTTCTCGGTCGGGAAATTCGCGCAGCTTGCGGAAGCAATCTTACCGTCCTTAAAAGTGAGGCTAAGGTCCTTGAAAAGCTTGCCCTCGAGATAAACCTTGCTGACATGAAGGACGCCGTCCGTTCCCTTAAGAACCGGGGAGGTAAATACCTCGCCGACCGGAATGTTCACGTCGGCCGCGCAGTTCTCGAAATTGGTCTGCTTCGCGGGATCGGTCAGCTCATGAAGCATCACGCGGATGTCCGTCTTATTGGCTCCGCTTCCCTTTACGGTTACGTACGAAGCCTTATCCAATACGTCAATAATGCACTGATGAATCTTCTTATAACGAGCGCTGCTTAACGTATTTACGCGGATCGTAGCCTTGAAGATATCCTTGAATTTCGGTCCGATGGAAGGAACCGGATAACTGATGATCGTAAAGCTGCGCTCCTCGCTCGGAAGATACTGCTCGCGAAGCATGAAGAGACGGCTGTTCAGCTCCACCCTCAGCTTGCTGAGCTTTGCGTCCGCGGACAAAACTTCGGGCTTGTTCACGGGTTCAAAATCGGGTTCCCCGAAAACTTCCTGTACGGCAGGTCCTCCGACCGCACGCATGCACTCCGCGACATTATCGAAAGCTTTCTTGGTTGCACGGACCGTTGCCTCGATCATCCGCTTGTTCAGTGTAAGCAGCATGTCATTGCGGTGGTCGTATGCCGCCTGTCGGTTTTCTCCTAGCCAGTTGTCGCCGTATACACTCTCAAAGTACAATACGATGGCTTCTTTGCCGAGTGCTTCGATCTTACGGATTGCCGCTCTCGTGATACGCTCAAAGCCGTATCCGGTTACAACCTGTACATATTTCTTCTTACTGAAGTCCGTTCCCGTAACTTCGAAGCCTTCCACATAACCGTTCACAAAAGTTTCCGCCATCGCTTCGATGTCCTTCTCGGGAAGCGTCGCGAGAAATGACGAGATCTGAATCATATTGTCGGTAACGGGGCAGCCGATCGTATAAAGGTACGCGGGATTCGTAAGATCCGCATTCATGGCGATATCATAGTAATAACGGAATCCCGGGGTGTACAGCGAGTAACTTCCGGCGATGCTTCTCTCCTCACAGTAATCATGACGGTGATAGAACAAAGCACGCTTCAGCGCATTGGCATCGGCTCCGCTCTCGAGGAGCGAATAAACCTCCAGCACAAGCTCCGTGCTGTAAAGGAACGGACGCAGGATGCCGGAATAAACATTGGGTACCTTTCCGACAAGATCCGCGAATACAGCCGAAATGATGCGTCCCTTTGCCTTTCCGAATACCGAAACGGCATACGCGGGATTCAGAAACGAAGTCCTGTAAACGTCCTGATCGGCGCACAGATAAAGCTTTGTGTTATAGGTGCGGAGTTCCTCCTCCGTAAGGCCGTTCATGCCCTTCTTGGCAATATCCGCAGCGAATTTGGCCATGCAGAGCGCCTGCCCCGCGGCTTCCTTACCAAAGTCAACATAGGTAACGCTTGTCACGTCAGACTCTTCGGAAAGAATTTCCGTAAGTCTGCCGAGCGCAAGCTCGAGGCGTTCCGCCTCATATTCGGTCCAGATATACAAATCCGGTTTATTCATATCATTACTCTCCTTTCCGGCTTACGCCGAAACCAGCTAAAACGCAGTGCCGCTCAAAAACAGTCCGAACAGTGTCGCGGCAAGCGTTGCGCAGAGGACCACGCCCGACAGAGCGGAACGATAGAACACGTTACTCTCGCGGAGTCCCCGTCCGCCGAACAGCAGACCGAATACGGCCAGCACAAAGTCAGCAAGGGCCGTAATTCCGATCTTCGAGGTTCCGGCCGCGGCAGTTCTCGATTCCCATATGAGAACCAGGAAGATTATCCAGCCGATCACACCGATCCCGATGGAAAGACGTCCCACAGCCGAGTGGTTGCGTCCGCGGTACCGGATGTTGCTCTCTTCTTTCAGCGGTTTTTCAAAAACAGGATCCATTATTTCAAACTCTCCATGAATGCGATAAAGTCATTCACATCACGCACATCCGCAGTAAATTCAACGATGCCGTCAATTGCCACGAGGTATACGGAATCGTTCTTTTCGTAAAACGTTACCGTCATTCCGGTATGCGTATCCGTATCTTTTACGATGATCTCAAAGGAAAGGGCTTCCTTGCCGGAAACTTCCTCATCGGTCATGCCTTTGTACTTCAGCTGCAGAAACAGACGGGCCCACTCTTCACGCTCTTCGTCCGGCAGGTCACGTCCGTTAACGACATATATCGTCTCGCCTTCCGAACCGGTCTTTCCGACAAATTCGAAGGTGCGTCCGGCCGTCTTCACGGTCATCTTCTCAAATACATTCAGGCCCGGGAAGAAAATCGTCTTATAGTACCAGGATGCGGCATCGGTTTCAAGCATGCCCTTCACGACTTCGCTCCGCATCAGGAATACCCAGTCGATACCCTTCACTCTCGCGTAATAAAGGCCGTCCGCGTTCTGATCACCGATGTAAAGCGTATAGCTCTGATTGGCCGTACCCGCGGCGTTCGTATACCGTACATAAACGGTTGCCGCCGGATTCTCCAGCCCGTAACGTCCGAAATCAGAGGGACGGAAAGCCACCAGATTCTCATAACTTACGGAACGGTAACGGTCGATTGCACCTTCCCACGTATCCGCGCCGAGGTCCGCATTAACATGCGTTTTGAACGGATCCGTAAAATACCACCGGAACGATTTCGTGGTGGAATAATCGTACGGGTTGCTCTCTTCGTAGATCGCGTGGAACGGTGTTACTTCATCCCCGGTAATCTGAATCTCCCGAAGAAGCGTCTTATCCTCAATGTAAGGGAGACGGATATTCTCAAGGAAATCCGAACGGCTCAGGGAAAGGTAACGGTTATAGTTGTCGGAAACAATGTAAACGTTATCATCGCCGGCAATCTTCATGTAATACCAGTCCTTCGACGGATGCTTGTTTCCGACATAAAGTTCGATCAGAAGCGTCTGGTCCTGATACAGTTTCAGCGTGATCGGCGGCTCGCTCAATCCGTACTCGGAAAGCGCCGCGGGATTCTCCACCTTTGAGAACGCGCGCAGGTTTCCGGCAATGATGGAAATGATATTTGTCACATTTGCCTGATTGACGGGAAACAGGTCTACGTCCTCGCGGATCCACTCGTCTCCGCTCTTCACGAACTCGCCGTCAAATCCGCTGTTCTTAAGACCGATACGGTTGATCTTCTCCGTGTCAAGCGTCTTAATTGTAAAATAGTTCGTCTTCTCCGCGCCGGGATTGTTCTTGCGGTCCTTCATCACGAAATAGAGGACGCACAGACCGACCGCCATAAGCGAGAGGAGGACGATCAGGATAATATTGCTTTTCTTCATTTATCTTCTCCGCATGATAAATACCGTAATTCCGAGCAGGAGAACGATTCCGGGAATCACTCCGACAAGGATGGTCAGAAGCGTACGCTTCTGCTGCGTGTTCATGATCAGTGCTTCTTCCTTGGCAGCCTTATCCGGAATGGAGATGGCGCCTTCCTTGTCGCACATGTCGGCAAGCGCGTTCACGAAAATCGTGCCGTTTTCAAACGCCGAGCTCTTCGTAATATATCGATCCGCAAGGAAATACTGCGTATTGAAAACGTACATGATACCGGTATTTCCGCGGTACGTCTCGGACACCTTCGTAAGTAAGGCAAATGTGCCTTTCTCGTCGCCCTGGCGGTAGACAGGATCCTGGAAATTGCTTGTCAGATAAGCCTGATTGCTCGTCAGATACTGCGCTTCAATTTCAATCGTATTTCTCGCGCCTGCGATCTTCGATACACCGACACCGAGCGCCCAGCCGGAATTCTTCGTTCCGGTCTTCGCGGAAAGAACCATCGCCGGCTTCTCGTCTTCGGTACGTCTCGCGTCGCCTTCACAGAGAAGCAGTTCCTCATAGGTAAGACCGTAATAGTTGAGAAGCGCTTTCTGCACCGGTCGCTCCACGCCGGCATAGCTTAAGAACCAGGCAACTCTTCCGCCTTCGGTAAGGTAGTTCTTAACCTTATCGCTTTCCGCCTGTGTCATATCATTGATCATTCCGATCAGGAGAAGCGCACCGCAGTCCTCGGGAATCGCGGTTGTCTTCAGGTCGATTGTCTTTGCCGTATAGGAGTTCAGTTCAAGCAGATCAACAATGCTCTGGGAGATCATGCCGGTCTCCGAGATCAGCTGCTCTCCGTGACCGGTTGCGACATACACAACGGTCTCCGCCGTATCGGCAACCTGGGAAAGCGCACGGATCAGTGCCGCTTCCGCGCAGTAGCTCGAGATATATGTCGTCTCAAAATCCTCGGTGCTGTATTCGTAATTGATCATGCTGTCGCGGTCAACATACGCATACAGGTCGGGATTGTTGCGGTTGATCAGAATGATACTGTTGCTGTTGATATTCTGACCGATGCCGTTATTATCCATGTACTGCATGACAAACTGCGGATACTGCACGGGATCCTTATAGGCCATGGAAAAATCCGTACCCTTTGCGGCGAAATTCTCCGCCACGCTCTGCAGCATTTTCATCTCCTGTCCGACTTCGCAGACATAATACATATCAATCGGCGTATCATAGTTCTTCAGATACTCGATGGTATCCTTATTGAGGGAATACTGGCCGGTTGCCGTAAGGTCTTTCGAACGGAACACGCCCGAAACGATCAGGTTGATGACAAGAATGACAACAATGACAAGGATTGACAGCGCGGTCGTATAAGCGCCGCCTTTGAATTTACGGTTGTTAAATGATGAACTCATACCGCGCACCTCCTAACTCCACCGGCGCTTTTTGATTGCCTGGATCGTCAGGAATACAAAAAGCACGGCAATACTGAAATAATAAACATACGCGGTCGGATCAAAAAGTCCGTACTGGAAGTCCTCAAAACGCGAAACGAGTGAGAACCAGCCGAGAAGCTTCGTCAGGAATCCGTCGTAGATCTCGGGCTTCGTGACATACGAACCGATCATGGCGCCGAAACCGGCAACGAAAAGAACTGCCGAAACGATTTTGTTACGCATCATGACAAAGGACAGCGCAACAAGAACAAGGATCAGAACGCCGATCACGATAACCGAGATCGAGTGATCCGACGGGATCATATCCTTCATGACATCCGCAAGAAGCGTGAACAGGATCACGATGATCGTCACGATGGCCGCAACGATCTGGCTCTCCGTCAGTGCGGACAGAAACAGGCCGATGGCAAGGTACGCGCATCCGAGAAGGAAGAACGCGCCGAGGTTGCTGTAGGCAACCTTCATATTTACCGCTCCGTATTTCGAGAGGATCAGCGGATAGGTCGAAACCACCGCCACCGCAAGGAACAGAATCGTCACCAGCGCGAAGTATTTGCCTAAAATGATGCCGGAAACGCTTACCGGCGAGGTAAATACCAGCTGGTCGGTCTTCTGCTTCTTCTCCTCCGAAAGCGAACGCATGGTAAGCATCGGAACGAGGAACAGAAAGAAGGTCGTAACGCTGCTTACCGCGTAAGCGAAGCTCGCGTACCCCATCTTCAGGTTGTAAATGTATGTATAGACGCCGAAAAGCGCCAGCAGGAACGTTAAGAAGATATATCCGAAGATCGAGGTAAATGCCTGCCGCATCTCTTTCTTATATACCGCTAACATGTGCCCTCCTCTCCGGTAAGTGTGATAAACACTTCCTCAAGCGTTTTGGTCTCGGAACGCATTTCGAGAACCGGAAGGTCAGCGCCTGCAAGCGCGCGGAACAGTTTCTCGCGGATATCGGCTCCCGCCTTCGGGAATACGGAACAGGCATATACGCCTTCTTCAGGCACACGCTCTTCGCGGACGGTCTGAATGTCTCCGGCACTCATGAACCCCGAAAGCACGTCGTCGACATGACTCTTGTCCGTTCTTGCGGCAATATAGATGCCCTCCGTACCGCCGATCGTATGAATAATCTGCTCGGGGGTATCGAGGACGATCTTCTTTCCGTGGTTGATGATCAGAACACGGTCGCAGACCGCGTTAACCTCAAAAAGGATATGCGAGCTGAGGATTACCGTATGCTCCTTGGCAAGACTTCTGATGAACTCACGCATCCAGGAAATCTGCATCGGATCAAGACCGACCGTAGGCTCATCAAGAATGATGACCTTCGGATTGCCGAGAAGCGCCTGCGCAAGGCCGACACGCTGCCGGTAGCCTTTACTCAGATGCTTGATAAGCTTGCGTTGCATGTGGTCGACGCGGGCCAGTCCCATAACGCGGTCTACTTCCGCCTTACGGTCCTTCTTAGGTACCTTTCTGAGCTCGGCAACAAAGCCGAGATATTCACGTACCCGCATATCGGGATATACGGGCGGAATCTCCGGCAGATAGCCGATGCACTGCTTTGCCTTTTCGGGCTCGTCGAACATGTTGTAGCCGTCGATGATGACATCGCCCTCGGTAGCCGAGATATAGCCGGTGATCATGTTCATCGTGGTGGATTTGCCGGCGCCGTTCGGGCCGAGAAACCCGAGGATTTCGCCGTCTTCAACGGTAAATGACAGATCATCCACTGCGGCGAAGCTGCCGTACCGTTTTACCAGGTTCTTAACTTCAATCATAATATGCTCCGTAATACTAAAAGAAAGGGCTGCCGGTTAAGACCGCCCCTTTCTTCTTATTCCATATCAATTGCGTCCTGCATGTTGTAAAGGCCCGGGCCTTTGCCGGCAAGGAACTTCGCGGCAGCAACCGCGCCTTTGCCGAAGATGGCTTTCGAATAGGCCGTATGCTTGATTTCGATCACTTCGTCGGTACCGGCAAAGATGATCTCGTGCTCTCCCACGATCGTACCGCCGCGGACAGCCGAAATACCGATTTCCTTTACAGGTCTCTGCTCTCTTCTCGCGGAACGGTCAAAGACACGCTCGTAAGGCTCCGGAAGCGCTTCGTCGATGGCATCCGCGATGGCAAGCGCGGTACCGCTCGGTGCATCCAGCTTCAGCTTGTGATGACGCTCCACAATCTCGATGTCAAAGCCCTCCGGGGCAAGAACCGCGGTAACGGCCTTAACCAGCTTCAAAAGGGTGTTGATGCCGAGAGACATGTTCGCGGAACGGAATACCGCAAGATCCTCGGACGCTGCGTTGATCTCCTCGATCTGCTCCGCGGTATAACCGGTGGAACAGAGAACCAGAGGAAGGTTCTTCGCCTTAGCGTCCCGGAGGAGCTCCGTCAGCAGCTTCGGCGACGTAAAATCGATTACGACGTCCGCCTGCTCCTTCACTTCCGCAAGACTTTCATATACAGGGAAAGGCCGGTCACTCTGACCGGTCAGATCGATTCCCGCTACGATTTCCGCGTCCTTGTCGGCTGCGACAATGTCCGCGATAACTCTGCCCATGTGGCCGTTGCAGCCACGCATAATAATCTTTGTCATAAGAAACCTCTGAAATGTATCATTTACGGCCGTGCCCGGCGTGCCGGTATGCCGCATCGTGCTGCATATGCGGAATTACTTAACGATTCCGAGTTTCTTCATCTCATCCCACAGTACAACCTGGTTATCGGGCTCCATCTCGGTAAGAGGTGCTCTGACAACGCCGTTGCAGAAGCCGAGCATCTGGCAGGCTGCCTTTACGGGGATCGGGTTTACTTCGCAAAAAAGAGCCTTGATCAGCGGAATGTACTTCAGCTGAAGTTCTCTCGCCTTCTTCGTGTCGCCGCGCAGATAGCTTGCAACCATCTCATGCGTATCCTCGGGAGCGCAGTGAGCCAGTACGGAGATAACACCGCTGCCGCCGAGCGAAAGGATCGGAACGATCTGGTCGTCGTTGCCGGAGTACAGCTCAAAATTTTCATCGACAAGGCTCATCAGCTTTGCCATCTCGCTGAAATCACCGGTCGCGTCCTTCACGCCGACGATGTTCGGAACCTCATTGTAAAGCTTTGCAACGGTCTCCGCCGCCATCTTGCAGCCGGTACGTCCGGGAATGTTGTAAAGTACAATCGGCTTCGTTGTCGCATTGGCGATCGCCGTAAAATGCGCGATCAGCCCCTTCTGCGTTGCCTTGTTATAGTAAGGCGTAACGACAAGCATCGCGTCGGCGCCTGCCTTTTCCGCCTCTTTGGTAAGATAAATCGCGGTATCCGTGCAGTTTGAACCGGTACCTGCGATAACCGGAACCCTGCCCGCTGCTCTCTCGCAGCAGAAACGGATGCAGTCGATGTGCTCCTCGTGCGTCATGGTAGAAGCCTCGCCGGTCGTTCCCATAACAACGATAGCATCGGTCTTATGCTCGATCTGGTAATCGATCAAAGCGCCGAACTGATCAAAATCCACGCTTCCGTCATTCTGAAACGGTGTGATGATCGCTACTGCGGAACCCTTAAATATAGACATGTGAAACACCTCCGTATTCCATACAACCCGGGCATTGTCCGGATCAGATTTTATCTTGGAAAATCAAGTACGGTCCCTGTTTGGAAACAGGAACCCATATTCCTTTGCATTGTACCATTTTCCGCGGATTCTGTCAATGTCAGGCCTTCGGCTCAAGCGCCCACTCAAGACCTGTTACAAGATGCGTCCGCCAGAAGTTGAAATCGTGTACGCCGGGCGCCGTAACAAATGTAACCGGCACCTCGATGGAATCGAGAAATGCCTTAAAATCGCGGTTCGGCTGAATGAGGAAATCCTCGGTCCCGCAGGCCATGAAGATGTCCGGGATCTTTGCTCCGCTCTCCTTCAGCCTGCGGACAAGAACCTCGGGATTGATATCGGTCTGCGCCGCCGTCTTGAGGTCACCGAATACCCATGCGTAGTACTCATAGTTGGCCATACCGTTCGGCATGTCCGGGGTGAAGAACGAAAGGCCGTTCTGGATCAGAGCGGACGAAAGCGCCATAACCTTTCCGAATGTCTCCGGGAACAGGAATGCCGTATGAAGGGCTCCGAAACCGCCCATCGAAAGACCGCCGATAAAGGTGTCCTCCGCGCGGTCCGAAAGGCCGAACGTCTTTCTCGTATAATCCACGAACTCCTTACCGACGTAGCTGGCGTATTTGCAGCCGGTCTGCGGCTGGTCAAGATAGAAATTGTTATCGCCGTTCGGCATGAAGAAGTTGACGTTGAAACGGTTTGCGATCTCCCCGAGAGGCGCGTTCACGAACCAGTCCGAATCGCAGCCGCTGAAGCCGTGCAGAAGGTATACCGACTTGGTCGGTCTCTGATAGTGCGGATTGCCCTCCGTACCGAACGCGTTGTCATTGCATAAAACCGCCGTAAAATGCACCGGACGGCTCAGCATCTTCGAGAAAAACGTACCTGAAAAATGTGCCATAAGAAAGTCTCCTTTTCAAATCAGTTCTGTGTTGTCCTGCCTATGCGCAGCTACAGTACTTCAAAAATCAGCAGTGCGCCGATCGTGTTGATCGCGACGTTGGCGCTCCCGTGAACGATCCATCCCGCCGCAACCGAGCGGTACCGCCCGCTTAAGAATTGCAGAAACAGTCCCACGACGGCCAGCCCGACGATGCACAGCAAAAGGATCAGCGGGTGGAACCAGCTTCCGATAATGCCGATATGGTACAGCGAGAACAGTAAAGCACTCACCGGATACCCGATTCTCTTATCCGGAATGATGCCGGACAGAAAGCCCCGGAAGAAGGCCTCCTCCAGAAACGAGTTCACGATAATGATGTAGGCAAATACGAAGAAGCAGTTCTTCCTCGTAAGGCCCTCCTTCGTGACCAGGCTCTGCCGTATGGACGCCATGTCGATCCGGCTTTTAAAAAGCAGAAACAAAACGATGATCCCCACGAAGAACAGCGCGATGCACAGTAACAGCTTGCGGATGCTCTTCGGCTTATGAAGATTGATGACCTCGCGCGGTTTCTTCTTCGAAAGAAGCACATAAAGAAGGATCGCTCCGCCGAACGACGCAACCTTGACCGCGCTCTTGACCCAGTAACCGGGTTTTACGATCTGCTCCGTAAGAAACACGATCGTAAGCGCAGCGGCCGTCAGGACAAGTCCCGCAATCCATACTTTTCCTATTCTCTCCCGCTCTT
This sequence comes from Lachnospiraceae bacterium, assembly GCA_017613595.1. The sequence continues at coordinate 12,750 of JAGADM010000103.1, forward strand.
TCAAAACCTGTTCTCCTTTTCATCGGCAACTGTGAAACAGTATAAAGCAAATATGTGAAAAAATCAAGAAACACGGGCCTTCAATACTGTGGAGAGAAACGGAAAAGTTTGAGGAAAAACTGTGAAGTCGGTTGCATTTTCCCAAACGATATGGTGGTATAAAATCAGCAACGGAAAGGAGGCGTTTTTCATGAGCCGATGGATTACCGGACACGGACTGCTGGCGGCAGTGCTGATCACACTGTTCACCGGGTATGCTCTTTTGGATGTATTTGTGATCCCGCATGAATATGCCGACGCGTCCGCCGGGAAGCAGCGCGTCACCGCAGAGGCCGGCACGGAAAACGTTTCCGACGGCAGCACCGCGCAGAATTCCCTTCCCGGAAACGAAAACCTGACCGAACCGGTCATCACCGACCGGTCCTATAAGGATGCGAATATTTCCGTAACAATTACCGAATACCGCGTGAGCGATACCAACGTCTATGTGGCGGATGTGTACGTCTCCTCGCCGCAGTACCTCTTCTCCGCTCTTGCGAAGAACAAATACGGCCGCAACATCAAGGATACGACATCCGCGATCGCGAAACAGGCCGATGCGATCCTGGCCGTTAACGGCGACTTCTACGGGGCCCGCACCCACGGCTATGTGATCCGAAACGGCGTGCTGTACCGCTCCGAAGCATCCGGCGGTACAAGCGAAGACCTGGTGCTTTATAAAGACGGCTCCATGAAGGTCATCCGCGAGTCCAAAGTGACCGCGCAGGCGCTTTTAGACGAAGGAGCCGCGCAGGTATGGGCATTCGGCCCCGGTCTCATCTCCGACGGTGAACTGATCATCAATCAGAATCAGGAAGTCGGAAAGGCCATGGCCTCCAACCCACGAACGGCGATTGCGTACGTCGAAGAAGGTCACTACCTTCTCGTCGTAAGTGACGGCCGGACGAGTGAAAATGACGGCCTCACCCTCTACGAAATGGCATCGTTTTTGAAATCTCTCGGAGCTAAGACCGCCTATAACCTGGACGGCGGCGGCTCTTCCACCATGGTTTTCATGGGTAAAGTCATCAACAATCCGACCACCAACGGCCGGAAGACTTCCGAAAGGAGCGTGAGCGACATTGTATGCATCGGATACCCGAAACAATGATTCTGCAGGCGAACTGCGTCATTCGTATGTACTTGCCGTAAAGGTATATGCCGCGGTCACGGCCTTTGTATGGCTGTTCGGCGCGGTCTACGAACATTTCAGCTTCGGCGTATATTCCGTCTACATGCAGTATGCCTTTATCGTTCCGCTGCTGCTCGGATTGATTCCGTCAATTCTCTTCGCCGTACCGAAAAATCCGAAGCGCATACGCCCTCTTGCCCGGAAGTTCTGGCATGACGGCATCGCCGTACTGACCGTCGGCTCGCTCTTTACCGGCGTCCTGCACATCTACGGAACGTCCAGCGGCTGGTCTTACCTGTACGCCTTTGCCGGCGCGGTACTGCTGTTTCTCGCGCTTTTACTGCATAAAGAGGTGTGTCCGGGAGAAGAACATTCCCGTTAACATATACCGGTACCCGGAAGTTACGGCTTCCGGGTACTTTTACGTTTCAGGCATCATAAGAGCCCGGCGGATTTCCGCCGGGCTCAAATAATACGCTTATCAGTTTTAACAGCAATCAAACGAATGCCGAATCTTACTTTCTGCTTGCTCTCTTACGCATCAGCGAATCGAGAATCTTCTTACGGATACGGAGGCTCTTGGGAGTTACCTCGAGAAGCTCGTCGGTATCGATGAATTCAAGGCACTGCTCAAGGCTCATCTCAACCGGAGGCGTAAGACGGAGCGCTTCATCGGCAGCGGACGAACGCGTGTTGGTCAGCTGCTTCTTTTTGCAGACATTAACTTCAACGTCTTCCGCTTTGCCGTTCTGACCGACAACCATGCCGGCGTAAACCTTATCGCCGGGAACGATGAAGAGCGAACCGCGCTCCTGCGCGTTGAAAAGACCGTACGTAACGGCTTCGCCGCTCTCAAAAGCAATCAGGCTGCCCTGCGAACGGTACGAAAGGTCGCCCTTATACGGCTCATAGCCGCTGAAGATCGTATTCATAATGCCTTCGCCGCGCGTATCGGTAAGGAACTCGCCGCGGTATCCGATCAGTCCGCGGGACGGAATCGAGAACAGGAGTCTCGTATGTCCGGAACCGAACGAATTCATGCCCTTCAGTTCGCCTTTTCTCGCGGAAAGCTTCTGAATGACAGTACCGGAGTACTCGTCCGGAACGTCTACCTGGCACTCTTCCATCGGCTCAAGCTTCTTGCCGTTCTCATCGTAATGGTAGATAACCTCTGCCTTACTAACGGCAAATTCAAAGCCTTCACGGCGCATATTCTCAATCAATACGGAAAGGTGCAGCTCGCCTCGTCCGGAAACCTTAAAGGCTTCGGTCGTGTCGGTTTCCTCCACGCGGAGCGAAACGTCGGTATTGAGCTCACGGAACAGTCTCTCGCGAAGATGGCGGGAGGTGACAAATTTGCCTTCCTGACCTGCGAGCGGGCTGTCGTTAACGATAAAGTTCATGGCGATCGTCGGCTCGGAAATCTTCTGGAACGGGATGGCTACCGGATTCTCGGGAGAGCAGAGCGTGTCGCCGATATGAATGTCGCTGATACCGGAGATCGCAACGATGCTTCCGACGGTCGCTTCGTTGACTTCGACCTTCTTAAGACCGTCAAACTCATAAAGCTTGCTGATCTTAACCTTGCGCATCTTGTCGGGATCGTGATGGTTCACGATGACGCATTCCTGGTTCACGCGGATCGTGCCGTTGTCGACTTTGCCGACACCGATACGGCCTACGTATTCGTTATAATCGATCGTGCTGATGAGTACCTGCGTACCCGCGTTCTCGTCGCCCTCGGGCGCCGGAATGTAATCGATGATCGTTTCAAACAAAGGCTCCATGCTGACGGGCTTGTCATTCAGTTCAAGAATCGCAATACCGGTCTTGGCGGAGGCAAATACGAACGGGCACTCAAGCTGGTCCTCATCCGCGTCGAGGTCGATCAGAAGATCGAGTACCTCGTCGATGACTTCCTTCGGACGCGCCTCGGGACGGTCGATCTTGTTGATGCAGCAGATAACCGGAAGTTTCAGTTCCAGTGCCTTCTTCAATACGAACTTGGTCTGCGGCATCGGGCCCTCAAAGGCATCGACTACGAGGATTACGCCGTTAACCATCTTAAGCACACGCTCTACCTCGCCGCCGAAATCGGCATGGCCGGGCGTATCGATAATGTTGATCTTGATTCCCTTGTAATATACGGCTGTATTCTTGCTGAGGATGGTGATGCCGCGCTCACGCTCGATATCGTTCGAGTCCATGACGCGTTCTTCCACAACCTGTCCGGTACGGAATACGCCGCTCTGTTTCAAAAGCTCATCGACCAGGGTCGTTTTACCGTGGTCTACGTGAGCGATAATCGCAATGTTTCTTACATCTTCCCGCTTCATAGAAACCTCCGTTCGTTGCGGTATAACTGATATGTTCCGTTCACAACCTTTACATTGTAACATATCATTTTCGAAATGCAAGAGTTTCCTTGAAAAAAACTGAGAAGGGCATGCCCTCCGCGAAAACCCGCAGAAGGCATGCCCGACATGCTCAAAACATTATAAAACTTATATCCGCCCTTCTAAAACCTGTGGCCGCCGCCGTGGCTGAAGTGACCGCCTCCGCCGCCGAAGCCGCCGCCCCGTCCTCCGTGGGAATTGTTGATAACAACAACTTTCTTGGAGGTAACATCGGTCTTACCCTTCGTAAAGGTAACACGGCTCTTGTTCGCGGTCTCCAGTTCCGCAACAGTAACCCCGTTCTTGGCATTCAGCTTACGAAGCAGAATGAAATTTCCGAGAAGCGCAACAAGAACGGCAATGAACGCGTTAGAAAGGTATTTCATCGTCTGCGCGATACGGCCGCCTTCCATAAGCGTCTTAACCTGGTCAAAAGCCTTCCCGGCGCAGCTTGCATACTGTCCGTAAGAAGCGTAACGATATACATTATCGGTAATCGTTCTGGCCTTTGCCCTGCTGACGAAATCGCCGATGTAGCCGTCCGATTCGATATAGATTTCACGGCGGTCCATATCGATCAGAAACAGCACGCCGCTTTCCGTACCGAACAGCCTCTCATACGCGAGCGCCGCATACGCATCGGTCGTCTTATAGTTCGTACTGAGAGTGATGAACGCAACGTTACCGTATTCGGTCAGTTTCGCCATCTCCTCGGCGAGAACCGTCTCTTCATATCCGGTTAACAGGTCCGCTTCATCCTCAATCACGACCTTGCCGGGTTCCGTCGGCTTCTCATGACTTCCGCAGCCGGTCAGAAACGCCATGACCGCCGCGATACATAAAACAATCCAAACTTTACGCAGCATCGTCATCACCTCCGCTTCTGCTGAACTGCTTCGGCTTCTGTGTCGACAGAATGTTGTAACTGCGGATCAGGTTGGTTACCGAAAGCGCCACGATACCTGCCGCGGCAAATGCGATGATATAGTAAATCCAGTCGTCCGCCGGCCGTGCAATGAATACGGCGAAAGCCACCGCGGAAACGAGGAAGTACAGCCCGTTCGAAAGATTCATCCACACATTTGACAGCGACATATACTTATTCTTCATCTTGAAGAACCGCACGCCGAGAACGATCAGGATGACAGCTGTGACAATAATGTACAGATATTCCGCCCGGAATACTCCGGACAGTTCGGATCCCGCGCTGAGAAGATCCGGAAGTATTTCTATTGCAGTAAAAACAAGTATCAGAAGCACCGTTCCGATTCCGGATAAGACCTTCTTTACAATCTTCATCTTATCCGTCTTAGGATCCGGTAAAATATGACATTGCTTGGTGAAGATATCTTCGATCTCGCTCTTGAACATCGAGGAAGCGGCAAATGCGGCGATCACCGCAAGAAACAGCACAAACGAAGGCGCCGCGGTAAGCATCAGGTTTAAAAGCAGGAACACGGGAATCGCCGAGATCAGCGAGAACAGGAAGAACTTGGCGGGCGATGCCGGAAAATCGGCATACAGTCTGCCCGTCTGCCCGTTCACCGTCGCATAGCTCACACGGTCTCCGCGCCGGTAGGAAAGAAACCACACGGGGTCCATTTCCAGTTCGGCTTTCGTCTTGACTTTATAAGCACCGTAATCGGATAACTGCGATTTTGCCTGACTTTCCTGCAGACCGATCGACCTGAACTGCCATTTGGCGTGATTCATGATCAGATCGCCCTCCATCGAAAGAATCTTGGAGCGGTATTCCGTATCTTTCTGATCGGCGGCATTTGCGTAGAAGCCGTTCATATAACACTCATCAAACGGTACCGCGTCCTTTTCCATAAACGGAATGATCTGCTCGCTGACATAATCGTCAAATGTGAGCGACGCGTCATGAGAGAGCCCCTCGTGATGGGAATTCAGATGACCCGAAGCCATGTAGCGGGTCGTAACCTGCGTATTACCGACCGTTTCCACGGTCATTCCCGGGAATCGGTACTCTCCGTCGCGGTCCACATCGTATGTCCAGAACGGCATGTAAATGCCGCGGAAGCTCTCCGCTTTGCCCATGCGGATCAGATCGGACGGCGCGTAGATCTGCTTTCTCGCAACCGCAAGATAACGGGCGACGCACTCTTCCTTCGTAACCTTAAAGGGAATTACCTTATCGGGTTTGCGGATCCGGCTCAAACGGCTTCGAAGCGTTGCCGGCGAACCGCAGTAGCTGCACCAAGTAACCGCCTCATCGGCATCCGCGACAATCTCCGCTCCGCACTGGGAACAGGTGAATACCGTCACCTGCATCTCCTTGTCGTTAACCGGTGCTGACTCACCACCGATATGACTGAACTCGTCTCCGAACTCGTCCTGCCCGAAATAATCCGGATAACCGGCGGGCTGCGGCGCATAATCGGCGGATTCCTTATGCTCTTCCGCATTCTTCGAACGTTCCGAGACCTGGCTGACCAGATAAAATTTGCCGCAATAGCTGCATTTCATCTGCTGGGTTTTGATATCAAAAACCAGTTTGCTTCCGCATCCGGGACACCCAACCATTACTTTACCTCCTCAAATAATATACCCCACAACTATACAAATAAACCGAGAAAACCGTAACTGAAAAGGCTCATCAGCAGTGCCGCAAGAAGCAGCCCGAGGAAGATTGCGATCGACGCCTTCTTAATGTCGAACTCGAACAGCGCCGCGATCAAGGATCCGGTCCATGCGCCGGTTCCCGGAAGCGGGATGCCTACAAAAAGCAGGAGGAATAAAAACTCCCCGCGTTCCTTGCCCTTGGATTTCTTCTCCGCGCGTTCCTCGAGTTTCTCCACCAATCCCTTTAAAATGTTATGTTTCTTCATAAACGCAAAGATGGCTTTTATGAACAGCAGAATAAAAGGAATCGGAATGATATTTCCGATAATGCAGATCAGATTGGCCTTCCATAAACCGATTCCCAGAAGTTTTGCAACAATCAGTCCCCCGCGCAGTTCAATGAGCGGAACCATGGAAACAAGGAATATGAATACTTCCTTCGGCATAAACTGTCCGAGGGAATTGTTATACCAGTCTGCCAATGATTTTAATGCTTCCGTCACGGATTATGCCTCCGTCCCCGGGACATTGAGCACGCGGCGTACTTCGCGCTCCATTCCGCTGATTTCGCATACCGTATCATGTCTTACAGGAGCCGTGCGGATCTCAAGAATTGCCGGAGGCTCCGCCACATTGGCCGTCTTCGAAAGGTCGTCGATCACGGCAAAGTCTTCTCTCTCGTCCTTGCCTCCGTTGATGGCTTCCATAACGCTTCTCGCGAATTTGAACGGGCTCGCGGTCGAAACGATCACCGTCGGCGTCTCATCTCCGCTTTCCTTACGGTAACGGCGGTATACCGACGAAGCAACGGCCGTATGCGTATCGATCACATAGCCGGTACGCTCGTAAAGTTCCTTAATCTCGGCAGCCGTATCCGCCTCGGTCGCGAAACCGGGTACAAAATCGGCCATCTCCTTCTTCATCGCGTCGGTAACGGTGTAGATTCCGTCCTTTTTGAGGCTTTCCATACGCTCCGCGTTCTTCACAGCGTCATCGCCCGCGCTGTGATAGATCAGACGCTCGAGGTTGCTCGAGATAAGAATATCCATCGAAGGCGAACTGGTCAGAATGAACTTTCTGCGGATATCGTAAGTGCCGGTCGTGAAGAAATCGTACAGCACCTTGTTCTCATTGGACGCACAGATCAGCTTCGCTGCCGGAAGCCCAAGCTTCTTAGCATAGAAGCACGCAAGAATATTACCGAAATTACCGGTCGGAACGACAAAGTTAACCGGATCGCCGGCCTTGATGCGCTCCTCCTTCAGCAGTCTCGTGTATGCGAAAACATAGTAAGCCACCTGCGGTACGAGACGTCCGATATTGATGGAGTTGGCGGAGGAAAATACCATGCCCTTTGCCGCCATGTCCTTCTTAAGCGTCTCGTCGGTGAACATCTTCTTAACGCCGGTCTGGCAGTCGTCAAAGTTGCCGTTCACGCCGATAACGGTCGTATTGGCACCCTTCTCGGTGACCATCTGCAGTTCCTGGATACGGCTTACGCCGTTCTTCGGGTAAAATACGATGATCTTCGTTCCTGGTACGTCGCGGAAGCCCGCCAGAGCGGCCTTTCCGGTATCGCCGGAGGTCGCCGTCAGGATGACGATCTCGTCGGTCTGGCTGTTCTTCTTCGCTGCCGTCGTCAGAAGGTGCGGCAGGATGGACAGCGCCATATCCTTAAAGGCGATCGTCTGGCCATGGAACAGTTCCAGATAATACGCGTGATCGGCTTCCGCCATCGGCGCGATCTCATCGTTATCAAACTTCTCGTCGTACGCCTTCTCAATGCAGCCGCGAAGCTCCTCCTCGGTATAATCCGTGAAGAACAGCTTCATCACCTCATAGGCAACGCCCTTATAGTCCATTGCGGCAAGCTCCGCAAGGCTTTTATCCAGTTTCGGATAGGAAGTCGGGACATACAGTCCGCCGCCGTCCGCAAGACCCTTAAGGATTGCCTGCGAGGCGGTTACTTCACTGCCCTGACCTCTCGTATTCCGGTACATAATATCCATTCTTTTATCCTTCTTTCATAAACACCGTATTCGTGTCCGCATTTTGATTCAGTATAGCATAACTTCGGCTCTTATGCAACATAAAAGAGTAAAACTCATTGACATTCTGCAAAAATAAAAAGCGGCGCGTATTTTCCGCTACGCGTCGCCTTCTGAAAGATAATCCACTTCGTATTCCACCTTGGTTTCGGTGAATTCCCGCTTAAATACGATCTGCCCCTTCTGTTCTTTGATTCTTCCCTTCAGCGATTCATCCGGTTTACGGCTGATCAGCCGGAGGATTATCACATGAAGGACCAGCGAGGTAAGCATTGCGGCAACAAGACTCACAAATACGGGGATCATGCGTTTCCACCCCCTTCCGCCGATACCGGCTTCACGCCGACGGTTTCGAGCATGTTATGCACTTCGATCATATACATAACCGCGAACGCCGTGCCGAGTGCCAGCACCGCGGCAACGAAGTAAGCGATGACCGAATTATCCATGTTCAGTAAGAAGAATAATGCGCTGAATACCGACGTTCCCGTCAGGATTGCCGCCGGCAGGATGAAGCTGAAATCCGTAATTGCCGTGAAGCGGTAATAAATCTCCCAAAAACGGTATCCCGTCAGCACCGCGGCCGTAACGCACGTTACCGGAATCAGCACATAATAATCCGTTAACGCTCCGTTATACACAAATGCACCGTAACCGAGGAACAGCAGCGCGCCGAACGCCATGACCGCATAGGTCAGAACATCCGCGACCTGATGAACAACGGAGTTCAGCAGATACCCCACTCGTTTTAAATATACATCCCGCACTTCCGCGGCGAAAATCTTGGCAATGACCAGCGAGGCGACAGCCGTGCCGAAATACAGGTACGAAGGCATCGCCGTACTGAGCAGCAGATAAAACAGCATAAACAGCGGAATTGCCGTAACGGCCGTATAGGTGAACAGTTTGGTGCGGGACACCGGAACATCGGCCGCCGCCTCTCCCGTCTGCCCGTTTACCATTGCATAGCTGACGCGCTTTCCGAGTTTGAAAGGCATGGCCCATACCGGATAGAGACGCACCTCTTCCTTCGGTTCCGCGCCTGCCTTTTCCTGCCCTAGCAGCTGCTTCCGGGCCGTCTCGGGGATCAGTCCGATATCATGAAAACTTTCTTTCGCCTGGGCAAGAACAATCTCGGTTTCCAGCTTCTTCGCGATTCTGACGGTCTCCCGGTCGTCAATGGTTTCGGGACAGGCACAGTATCCCTGCAGGAACCGTTCATCAAACGGAATTGCTTCATCCTCCTTGAACGGAAGGATTCTCGTCGCGACACGGTTAGACATGACCTCGTTCGCGGGTACCGAAATATCCGTAAGCCGCCCTCTCATCTTGCCGTGCACCAGATATCTGGTTACGATGATCGTTCCGGGCTCTCCTCTTTCTCTCGTCTTTCCTGAAAATGCGAAACGTCCTTCGCGTTCGAAATCGTAGGACCGGAAAGGCATGTAAATCGGACGGAAACCGCCGTTCTTCTCCTGCTGAACCACGTTAAACGGACGGTAGATCCGCGTCCGGATATAACTGTTATACCGTTTCCGGCACTCTTCTTCGGTTACGGCAAACGGAATGATCCTCTTCGGGATATGAATTGCCGAGTCCTGCGGGATCAGTTCTTTCCTGCTGCCGCAGAAAGAGCATCCGATGATCGTCTGCCCGCGGTCTGCAATCATCTGCCTCCCGCACGCGGGACAGCCGTACAGGGTAACGGGAATACCGCGGTCTTCCGCCGGGATCAGCCCTTCATTGCCGTCCACTTCAATCATCAGATTGCCGACTTTACGCTGAATGTAGGCTTCTCTTTTCAACCCCGAAAGTTCCTCGTCAGGATATAAACGGCCGCACGAAGAACACCGCATCCCTTCGGTAGCGATGTCATAAATCAGCATTCCGGAGCATTTTGGACATTTCAGCATAAGCCTCTCCTGCTTTTCGTTCCGTTCCCGGCTCGTGTCCGGAAACCCGTTCACCTTCCCCGGCAAGTCAGGGATTATTGACTTTCTTTATCGATTAAGATACCGTACTTCATCTCGCGGTCGATACGCTCGAGTTCTCTCTCGACGGTCTCGCGCTTGGAACGGTTCTCGGACTGGATTCTTACGACTTCATCAAGGCTCTCGATCAGCAGGCGGTTGGTTTCCGCAAGCGTCGCGGCGTCAACCGCGGAATTGCCTGCGGCACGCTGCGTTTCGGCCGTAACCATCTTGAGATTCTCCGCATTACGGATCAGCAGACGGTTGGTCATATCGTTGATGGTCATATCGGTCTGGGCAGCCTGCCTCGCGTGCTCTGCGCCGAGCGCGAGAATGATCTGGTTCTTCCATAGCGGGATCGTATTGTAAAGCGTCGACTGCAGCTTGTCCGCCATAACCGCGAAGTTCGTCTGCAGCATACGGATCTGCGCCGCCTGCTGCATCGAAACGGTACGGGACAGCTCGAGTTCAACGGCTTTTCTCTCCATACGGTCGATGATATTGTTGAGCCAGGAATCCTCGAGAGCGTTTGCGGTCGCGCCCTTTCTCTTAAGCCGCAGTTCATCGGTCTTCATCTTGATCGCTGCGATCTTGACGCCCGCCTGACGGTAATACTCCTGGTTCATATCGAACATCTGATTTAGAAAGGCGCAGTCGCGGATGAGGCGCACCTGATGCTCCTCGAGCGTCTCGGCGATACGGTCTACGTTCTTCGACGCCTGATCGTACTTCTTACGGATTGCCACAGCGTTGTTCTTACGCTTCCAGAACAGCAGGCGGCGGTCAACATCGTCGTCCGCCTCGATCCCGTACAGGTATGCAATGGTTTCCTTCAGCGTATCGTCGACCTCGTCGATCGTCGAACTGTTCAGGTTGTTGATCATCACCTGCGAGAGCTCTGCCATTTTCCGCTGCGTATCAAGACCGTACCGTGTGATACTGTTGATATCGTTGCTGTCAAGTTCGGCGATACTCGTCTCGATCTGCGGGATATCGGTCGTCTCCAGCTCTAACGTGGGATTGTCGGCAATTACTCTCAGATAGCCGATTTCTTTCTCCTTATCCATTGCACTCTCCTTCAAAAATCACTTTATGTTTCTTCGAAAAACTTCGGTATGATGATACGTCCGTCGAGGTGAATCCGCGACAGGAACGCGTCCGCGTCAATGCGGATGTCGCCACCCGTGATGCCCATCTCCTGCGGGGTTCCGATGTAGATGGACTTGTCATCGATCTTCAGCAGCTCGCGGATCAGCAGCTCACTCGCCACCTTTCCGTACGTCATGCCCCAGTTTACCTTAAACGGCATGGATTCCTTCAGACGGGATATGACACGCCGCAGGAACGCTTTTCCGCACATCGGGTAGTAGGCTTTCGCAACCTCCATGCGTCTTCCGGGCTTCTTCAGCATGATCTCGCACAGGAACAGCTCGGAATACTCGATACTCGCGGTGAATACACGGAAATCGACGATATAGCCGTTCTGCTCGAGAATCTCGATCAGGTTGAGAACGAGCGCTCCGCGCCGGCGGATCTGCTCTTCGGTCGTATTCCGGTTATACGAAAGGTTCATGTAAATGCGGATAACCTTCTTCTCAACGACTCTCGACATCCGGTACATGTTCTTCGGCTCGCCTGCAATGTACGCCGGAACATTCGGCCGGCTGCCGACGATCGCGGTATGCACCTTCCGCTGCTTGAATGTCTGTCTCGTAACGGCGCTGAGCGGCTTCGCGACCGCGAAGAAATCCTCGATTCCCTCCTGAAAGCCCCCGGAACAGTATGCGATTGCCTTATCAAGCGGCGGACCGGCGAAGCTCTCGTCCGCGCGGATGCTCATCATATGCTGGAAGCTGCCCGCGTTGACCGGCGGATCCTCCTTCAGAAACCGTTCAATCTCGAGAAGGGAATCAAACGTCAGATGATAGATGATCAATTGTTTTCTCTTTTTGATCGTCAAATAGCGGCAATCTTCTTCTGAAACGCCGTTTCCCTGCATGTCTTACTCTCCTGTTAATCAGAACAATCTGGAAGTATCTCTGCCCTCGATAATATCCGAAGCTCTCTTGATAAAGATGCGGATCAGCTCGATGCAGCCCGGATCGGAATCCTTCTTGCCGTATTCACGGCTGAGCTCCTTCGCGAGAAATGCCAGATATTCGGGATCCTTCGTCTGGACAAATTCATACTCGATGATCTTCTCGTCCGGGAAGCTGTTATGGTCAAGATACTTGCGGATTCTTGTAACGTCACGCGTCGTAATGATACCGGGCGCGGCCGCGCGCGACAGTTTGGACCATGCGGTCGTTGCGTCACGGAAGGCAACCACGAAGCGGTACCAGTCCGTAAAGTCGCCGAGAATGCTCTTCTCGACTTCGTTATCGTATCCGACGAAGATCGGCGTGAAACGCTGCTGTACGGACTCCTCGATCTTCTCACGGGTATTGTAGTTGGCATCCGCGCCGTTACCGGTCGTATTGCCGGCTGCGATAATACGGAAGTTCGGATGACGCATAACACGCTCGCCGTGCGGGAAATCATACGCGCCGTTGGTCGAATCCGAAAGGAATGAGTTCAGTTTTACGGTAGCGCGGCTGTTACCGTTATCAAGCTCGTCGCAGAACGCGATCTTACCGTACTTGTAGCAGCGGTAGAAATTCGGGCAGCTGTAACCGCCGTTCGCGGTCTGGAAACCGAGGATGTCGTATTCCTCGTTGATATAACCGATATCGACGCTCTCCACATCGAGGATATCCGCTATCTGCTGTACCATGAACGTCTTTCCGCATCCGGATGGACCGATCAGGTAAGGGTTCGCATTTTCCATCACGGCGGTCAGCACGTCATCGAACATCGCGTGGAAATGCACGCCCTTATTCATCATATCCTGCTTCCGCTTCATCGCGATGCGGTAGCGGTCGGCGAACGGAACGTTTTCGTCAAGCAGTACGCTCGGTTCACAGGTTGCCTCCGTCATCCAGTTATGCATGACAACGGGCGGTACGGGCATTCCATCCGGTCCTTCCGGAGGCATCGGCGGACGTCCATCCGGTCCTTCCGGAACGGGCGCATACGGACGGCCTTCCTGCGCGGGCGCGGCCGGTCTTTCCACGATCACGGTACGCGGTTGTCCCTGCACCGGCGCAGCAACGACCGGAGTCGGCATATCGCCTGCCGCCATACGCGACTCGTACATTTCCATCAGCTTGTCGATCTTGTCGTTCAGCTGCTGTGAGAACGTATCGTCGGCAAGAATGTCCTTGATACGCTCATTATTCTTCACATAATTCTCGACACGGTTCACCGCCTCGGTCGACTCGCGGTTGAGCCGGAGGAGGTCCCTTCTTGCGTCTTGGATGATCGTGTCGGCCTGGCTCTTCAGCTCACGGAGACCGTTCTGGCTTTCCGAGATCACACTGTTGACGAGCTCGTCCTTTTCCGCAAGTACGGAACGTCTCTGGCTTTCCGTAAACTCGGAATGAATCCGCTTGATGTCCTCACGGTAAGTGCCGAGTGTTGCTTTCACATTGGTTACTTCGTCGTCGCAGAACGACTTAACGTCCTTCGTAACGCGCTCCGAGAGGCCGGATAACAGCTCCGCGCGCTCTTCGGAAAGCTTCAGGGAATCCTGCAGTTTGGTCGTCGCCGCCTGTACCGCGTCGATCTTCTGTTCCGCCAGAAGAATGCGCTCCTCGCTGACGTTATAGACACCGCTCATACGTCTTAATGTCGCGTATTCGCGCTCCGCAGCGGGCTTCGGGTCCTCGCCTTCGAGAATCCTTTGCGTAAGGCGGATCAGCGTTGCGGTAAATACGTCCTCATCCACGCAGAACGAGCGGATCCTTACGGCAAATTCCGAAATCACGCCTCTTCTCGTCGACGTCAGACCGTCCTTGTCCTCGATGGACATGATCCAGCGGCAGTAATTGATCTTATCCGTAAACAGATGGAACAGCTTCGGAATGAACATTCTCGCGTATACCACGTTGTAAGGTCCGAACATGGAAATGTAAACCTGCGCGAGCGCGTCGAAATCCTCGGTGTCCTCACCGAGCAGAAACATATGCGGATAGATCAGTTCGCCGTATTTGACGGCTTCGAACCAGATAGACCGGTTGAAGCTGATCTCATTATTCATAACCGTATCCACCGCTTCGAGGAAGAGGGTTACCGGCTTAATGACGCTGTGCTCCGGATGATTGTAATAGTCGTACACCATGCGGTAAAGCGCTCTTGTCTTTTCGTCCTTGTAGCGTTCCAGTTTTTCTATGATCCGTTCGTACAGGTCTTTCGTCGGATCTGCATTTTTCGAACTGAAGATTCCCATGGTGTCCCCCTATGAAATAAAGTATTTGCCGGCTAACGCGGTCCGGTACTTTCCGGTCATTCCGCCGCCTGCAACACTGAAATAAGTCTGATAACGACCGTCTCCGACGGAGCTTCGGATCATACGGACATTGTTCTTTCGAAGCACAACGCCGCTCTGCGTGTTTCTGATAACGCTCCACGAAACCGTCTCGGAATACCCTGCGTCCGGATAAACGAGCGATCTCTGATAATGTCTGCCCGAGATGGTTCCCTTCTTCTCTTCGGTCTCGGTTAAGGCAAATGTCATGCCCCACGGAAGCCGGTAGATGACCGTCGGCTTTGCCCCCTCGGGCAGGAGCTTCTTCTCCTTTTCCGTCGGCTCCGGGTTTCCGACCGCCTCAAAGCGGTTCCGCTCATAGCAGATTTCTTTTCCGCCGCGGGATATCGATATCCGCGTTTCCATGTAAGGAACCGTGAACACAAACTCCCAGCGTCCCGTAAGCCCCGATTTCTCCGAGGCAAATGCGACCTCCATCCGGTCGGGCTCCACCGTAATATCGGCAAGCGTATTTTCCTCTTCATCGGGATACGCGCCGAGCGTCATCCGGTACGAAGACTCTCCCGTCCGCGTCGCGATAACCGGGATCTGCGGAAACTCTTCGCCGATATGCATCTGCAGAAGTCCCCTTCCGCGCCATCCGCATACGCGGTCCGTCACTTTTCCGGTCCGCTCAAGAACGGCTTCCATCTCGGTAACAATGTATTCCGCAAGTGGCAGAAACCGCTTTCCGAGACTGGCATCGTACGGAAGCATCGGCAGCGGATTGCCGGTCATTTCATAGAACTTTTCGGTAAAGGAATCCTCCGAAACGGCAATCCCCGCCTCCATTACGGCACGCGTCGTTTCATCCATTACCACCGCACGGCGGTCCTTCATGCGCCCGTAAACCGTAAGCGCCTGGTCGCAGAGCGTATCGAAATACGGGTCCATCTCGCTCAGGGTGAACTGCTCGTTCTCTCCGCAGAGCACAGTAACAGCCGTACATCCCCGGGGCTTACCGTCCTCATCGGTGCGTTCGCCCGGCTGCCGTACGGCTCCGGTAAATTCGTATAACGATACCATGCGGAGATTCTCGATCTTACGGATGCGGATCTCCTCTTCCGACATTCTGTGAAGCATCTTTTCCCACCAAATCAATAATCATTAAACGGGCCGGACCGTATCAGGCCGCCCGGAAAATTCGCAAAGATCGAGTGATGCTGTAAGCCGGGTTCTGTCGAAGATGATCATCTGTCTTGACTGCATGTCGCCATGCAGCTCCTCCGCAGCCTTCCGGGAGCGGAACGCAACCCACCCGGGAACACGACGGGCAGCCGTATCGTTCCCTGTTCGGTCTTGCTGCGAGTGGGGTTTACACAGCCTCCGCTGTTACCAGCGAAGCGGTAGTCTCTTACACTGCCATTTCATCCTTACCGTCCGAAGACGGCGGTTTCTTTTCTGTTGCACTTTCCTTGGAGTCGCCTCCACCGGACGTTATCCGGCACCCTGCCCTGTGCAGCCCGGACTTTCCTCACCGGATAAACCGGCGCGATCATCCGCATCACTCGATTGTCGATAATACCATTTTCCGTACGGAAAGGCAAGAAAAACCATGTCCTTTCCGAAGGAAATCCAACGCTGACCCGAACCTGTCCGGGAAGACGTTTTTATACGTCGAAGCAGCTTCCGCCGACGAACTCACGCGAGATGCTGTTGCGCGGGATCGCGTCGTCCGGAATATTCAGGAAATAGCTGAAGAACTTCAGCAGACGCTTTGCCTCAAGATACTCCGGGCAGTCCTTCGGAATGCCGAAGAGCAAAGGCTCCGCGTACAGTTTCAATACGGCAAATTCGTAGATGGACGCCGAATTGAACATGTAATCCGCCTCTTCCTGGAACGGGAAGATGTAATTCTCCTCGCCGTTACGTACCGAACCCCACATCGCGATCGTATCCTTTGCCTCAGTGCCGCGGGTTCTCGCGTCACGCACGATACGGCGGAGCAGACGCCCGTCGGTCGTCGGGATACGGTTGTGACGGTCTACGTTCAGCTCGGTAAGGGCGCTGATGTATATCTTATATTTGCTTTCCTTCGGGAGCGAATACGAAAGCTTGTCGTTTAAGCCGTGAATACCTTCGATGACAAGGATGTCATCGGGTCCGAGCTGCATGAACTTGCCGCGGAATTCCTGTTTTCCGGTCTTAAAGTTGAAGGTCGGGATTTCCACACGCTCGCCGTTTAAGAGCTGCAGCATCTGCTTATTGAAAAGCTCTACGTCAAGTGCCTCGAGGCATTCGAAATTGTAGGAACCGTCGGGGTTCTTCGGGCAGAACTCGCGGTTGCAGTAATAGTTGTCGAGTCCGATCGGATGCGGCTTCAGGCCGAGTGCCTTGAGCTGGATCGACAGGCGGTAAGAGAACGAAGTCTTACCCGAGGACGAAGGTCCGGCGATCATGACGAACTTTTTCGTGCCGGCTTCCTTGATCTGCTTTGCCATGTCGGCAATCTTCTGCTCCATCAGAGCTTCCTGCACAAGGATCAGTTCCTCGGTGCGGCCTTCCGCGATCAGCGTATTCAGATCGCCGATCGTGTCAACCTCAAGCGATTTGCCCCATTTGTTCGCTTCCTGCAGCGTGTTGTAAAGCTTCGGGCGGTCGGACTTCTGCGCGGGAACCGTCGGGTCCGCCGGATCCGGAAGCATCAGAAGGAAACCCTCATTATAAGGAACGAGGTCGAACACGTTCAGACATGCCGTTGACGGCGGCATAAAACCGTAGAAGTAATCGGTATAGCCCGAAAGCATATAGACGTTGGTCTTCGAATCGAGACGGTACGAAAGAAGCTTCACCTTGTCTTCCATGCCGGCCTTTTCGAACAGCTTGATCGCGTTGCCCGTATTCATGGACTTCTTCTCGATCATGCGGTCTTCCTTACAGATATCGAGCATCTCCTTACGGAGCGTCTCGAGAAATTCATAGGAAATGCGTTTGCGGCCCACGATTTCACAGTAGATGCCCTGTCCGATGCTGTGCTCGACGCGCAGATTGTTGCACTCATCCTGTCCGTACAGGCGGTACAGCGCCGCGAGCATCAGAAACGTCAGTCCGCGCTCATAAGTCTTATAGCCGGCCGGCGTGCTCACGTCAAGGAACCTGACCTCACAGTCCGAATAAAGCTTCTTAAACAGTTCCTTCAAAGAGCCGTTCACAAGCGCAAGGATCGGCTCCGGTCCCGGACAATCCATGTCCCTGTATACGCTTGAAAGAGACACTCCTTCCGGAAATTCTTTCGTTATCCCGTTTACGGTTACCTGAATGTCTGCCATAAAAAAATACCTCTCTGTTTCAGTTTAAAATAGCACGCAGTTCCGCGATTTCGGCGGTCAGCTCGGCCGCCCTCTTTCCGGTGCTTTCCGGATCGGTTCCGGCAAGCCCGCGGAGCATGCGTTCCTTCTTCGAAAGTTCCTCCAAAAGGAACTTCCTCCATATTTCATCCTTCCGCCTTGTAAAAATCCGTCCGTAGCGGTATTCCGCTTCGGTGTACGGCTCCTCTTCGGTTCCCTTCTCACAGGCAAATGCGATATAGTATTTGCCGTCTTCAAAGCACGCCTGCTCATCCGCGATCTTATAACCGAGCCGGTGAACCTCTTTCCGTACGAGTTCGATGTCGGACTGCGGCTGAAGGACAAGCTGTTCCGCTGCCTTCACGCATTCCGCGCCGCGGGAAAGGATATCGCTCATCAAGATTCCGCCCATGCCGGCGATCACGATCCGGTCGGCTTCGCCCGGCTTAAGCTCATCCATACCGTCCGAAAGTCTCGTTTCGATGCGCTCCTGCTGGTGGAAGAACCGGATGCTCTCCTTTGCCCGCTCAAGAGGACCCTTTCGGACATCCATGGCGATCGCGCGCCCGACGGTACCCGTACGGACAAGCCATACGGAAAGATATCCGTGGTCGCAGCCGATATCGGCGAGCACGCGGCCCTTCGATACCATATCCGCAACCATATGCATACGTTCGGATAATCTCATATATTACTCCAGATAATCCCGGAGCTTGCGGCTTCTCGAAGGATGGCGCAGCTTGCGGAGCGCCTTGGCTTCGATCTGACGGATACGCTCACGGGTTACTTCAAATTCCTTGCCGACCTCTTCAAGCGTACGCTGACGGCCGTCGTCCAAGCCGAAACGCAGGCGGATAACCTTCTGCTCACGGTCGGAAAGCGTCTCAAGCACCTCATACAGCTGGTCGCGGAGCATCGAATAGGATGCCGCGTCGGCGGGCATCGGCAGATGATCGTCGGGAAGGAAATCGCCGAGATGGCTGTCCTCTTCCTCGCCGATCGGAGTCTCGAGGGATACCGGCTCCTGCGAAATCTTCTGGATCTCCAGTACTCGGTCTACCGGAATCTTCATCTCCTTCGCAATCTCCTCCGGGCTCGGCTCACGGCCGTAATCCTGCAGCAGCTGACGCTGTACGCGGATCAGACGGTTGATCGTCTCAACCATATGAACCGGGATACGGATCGTTCTCGCCTGGTCCGCGATCGCACGCGTGATTGCCTGGCGGATCCACCATGTCGCGTAAGTCGAGAATTTGAATCCCTTCTTGTAGTCGTATTTCTCTACGGCCTTGATAAGACCGAGGTTACCTTCCTGAATCAGGTCGAGGAACTGCATGCCGCGCCCCACATAACGTTTCGCGATGCTGACAACCAGACGGAGGTTTGCTTCGGAAAGACGCTTCTTGGCTGCCTCGTCGCCGTCCTCCATACGTCTTGAAAGTTCCTTTTCCTCTTCCGCGGTAAGAAGCGGCACGCGGCCGATCTCTTTTAAGTACATGCGGACGGGATCCTCAATGCTGACGCCCTCGGGAACGGTCAGGTCAAGGTCATCGAGATTGCCGAGATTCTCAAGCGTCTCAAGGTCCTCGCCGGCAAGATCGGCATCGTCATCGAGCATCGGAATGTCGTCGATCTCGGCCATCGTCTCTTCACGGAGGATATCCACGCCGTTACTTTCGAGATAGTCGTAAATCCGGTTCATGCTGCCGGGCTGGAGCTCGATATCCTTGAAGAAATCCACAATCTCCTGATACTCGAGCACATTTTTCTTCTTACGGGCAAATGCGGACAGCTCTTTCAGTTTCTCCTGGAAACGCATCATCTCCTCGTCCTTTTTCTCAAGGGGCTCGATGTCGGCTGCCTCGTCCTCAAGCGCGGTTTCCACAAGGTCAGCGGACATGCCGCCTTCCTTCTTCTCCGCCTCGCGAACTGCTTCGGTCTCCTGCGCCATTACCTCTTCCGGTACCTGCTCTTTCTTCTTTCTCGTTGCCATAAGTAATCCCTTTCTATCCCATTATATGAGTTTCTTCTTGATCTGTTCCAGGTCCTTCTTCTTTCGGATCAGTTCCTGGAGCACCGCCATATCCTGTTTTGCTACCGCGGCTGCCTGCTTCCGTTCGAGGCTGTCCTTCGCAAGCCTGTACACGCTGTCGGCAAGCTCCTTCTTTCGGTCCTCCGGCGAACCTTCGCGTATCGCCGCTCCGGTCTCGCAGATTTCCGCCGCGAGCGTCTGGTCGTTCTTATCGTCGAACCGGCTTATGATTGCCGACGGATCGATCTTCCCTTCCTTTTCGAACTGGGAAAATACGAGTTCCGCCACGGTACGGTACGTACCCTCCTCGAAATCCTCCGGGCCGAGATACTTCCGGATCACGGCCGTCATCTGCGGATCGTCGATGCATCTCGTAAGGATGATGCGCTGCGACTTCCGTACCGCGGAATCGGGGCCCGCAGCCTTCTGCTGCCCGGTCCGTTCCTCGATGACCGGGCTGACCTTCGGCGCCGCCGCGCGGAATTCGTTCTGCGCTCCGAGTTTATTCACGAGGCTCCGGAATTCCTTCCGGTCAAAACCGTAATCCCGGCAGAACGCGTCGATGTAGTTGGTCCGCTCGATATCCTCGCTGAATCCGAGTATGCGCTCCGCGACTTCGGTCTGGAACGCCGTCTTGTCCTGCGGATCGTTCAGATCGTGCCGCGCCTCCATCACCTTTACCTCGAAAACGAAACTCGTGCTCGCGTTTCTGATACGCTCCTCGTAGGCTTCCTTTCCGAGCGCCTTGATGAACTCGTCCGGGTCTTTATAAGGCGACATATTAAGCACCTTTGCCCGTATCCCCGCTTCCGCAAGGATCGGGATCGCCCGGTTGGCCGCCGCCTGTCCGGCGCCGTCGCTGTCGTACGTGATCACGACGTCCTTCGTGTACCGCGAAAGCAGCTTTGCCTGCATTCCGGTAAGCGAAGTGCCGAGCGACGCGACCGCGTTGTCAAAGCCCGCCTGGTGCAGCGCTATCGTGTCCATATAACCCTCGCAGAGAAGCATATAAGGCTGTCTCGTCTTTCTTGCGAGGTGCAGTCCGTAAAGATTACGTCCCTTATCGAAAATGTCCGTCTCGGGCGAATTCAGGTACTTCGGCAGGGCGTCACCCATAACACGTCCGCCGAACGCGATAACCTTTCCGTTCCGGTCGAAGATCGGAAACATGACGCGGTTAAAGAACTTGTCGTTCACGCCCCTCCGCTCGTCGTATGTGAACAGTCCCGATTTCGCGAGGAATTCGTCCTGATAGCCTTCTTCTTTCAGGTATTTATATAAGGAGCCGTCGCTGTAGCCGATGCCGAAGTTCTTCATCGTTTCGGGACTCAGCCCGCGCTTTTCGATGTATTCCTTCGCGAACTTCCCCTTTTCCGAATAAAACATCCGGTAGTAATAGGTCGCGGCCTTCTTATACAGTTCGAGCATCCGTTCCCTGCGGTCCGCGGCCTGCTTTGCCTCCTCCGTCATATTGTACTTCGGAAGGGTTATGCCGACGCGCCCCGCGAGATTCTCAACGGCTTCGGGAAATGTAATGTTCTCGTATTCCATCAGGAACGTGAAGACATTGCCTCCTTTGCCGCAGCCGAAGCATTTGTACGTCTGCCTCGCCGGATTCACGCTGAACGACGGCGTCTTCTCGCTGTGGAACGGACAAAGCCCCTGGTAGTTGCTTCCCGCCCGCTTCAGCGACACGTAGCTGCCGATCAGACCGACGATCTCGTTACGGCTTCGTATCTCGTCAATCAGTTTCTCGTCATAATACATTTAATACACACCCCATGCTTTCGGAATCACGAGATCCATATATTTCGAGACGGCAAATTTGTCCGTCATACCCGCCACATAATCCGCCACGACAGCGGAAAGCGGCTCACCCTTAATAAGAAGCTTCTGGTATTCGTCCGTCAGCTGCTCGGGCTTCTTCTTATAATGCTCAAAGAGGTACTCGACCATGCCCTCCGCCTTGTATTCCTCTCCTTTGGCGGCCGGATTGGTGTAAACCTGCTCAAACATGTATTTGCGGAGGTCCTGCATCGCCCGCTCCATCTCGGCGGACATACGGATCTCGCCTTTATCATAGCTTTCCATGACAATGTCATGAACCATCGTATTCAGGCGTTCCTTCAGGGTGTGCCCGAGATAGTCGGTCAGATCGGACGGAATGTCCTCTTCACGGATGATCTGCCCGCGTACGGCATCGTCGATATCGTGATTATAGTAGGCAATCTTATCGGAGAACCGGACTACGTTACCCTCTAACGTGGACGGATGTCCACTCATCTGGTGGTTGCGGATACCGTCGAGGACTTCCTTCGTGAGGTTCAGACCCATCCCGTTCTTCTCAAGCAGACATACGACGCGCACGCTCTGCTCGTTATGGCGGAACCCTCCCTCGCAGACACGTGCCAGAGCCCGCTCGCCCGCATGCCCGAAAGGCGTATGCCCGAGGTCATGTCCGAGCGCGATTGCCTCCGTCAGGTCCTCATTG
The DNA here is from genome assembly GCA_017613595.1 of Lachnospiraceae bacterium. The sequence continues at coordinate 35,136 of JAGADM010000103.1, forward strand.
AGCCGAAGCGCCTTCGCGATGGACCTCGCGATCTGGGAAACCTCCAGCGTATGCGTCATACGCGTCCGGTAATGGTCGCCGTTCGGCGTCAGGAATACCTGCGTCTTATCCTTGAGTCTTCGGAACGCCTTAGAATGAATGATCCGGTCGCGGTCTCTCTGAAAAACCGGCCGGATATCGCACTGCGGCTCATCCCGTTCACGACCCTTCGAGCAATCGGAAAATGTCGCGTATTCGCTCAACATTTCGTGCTCTCTTCGTTCCAACATGATCCGAATATTTTCCATAAGTTCCCCGTTCCCCTTTCCGTGAAACTCCGCGGATCCGCCTCTAAAAAGGCTTCTCCGAACACGCGGAACCGTCCTCTTACCGATCCCGCTATTTTCTTTATTCAACGGGAAAACGGAATTTCCTTTTTTTCCGAGCCCGATCCGGGCGGAAAATGAAGATTTTTTTTCGGAAAAATACTGCTCCGTCCGCCCCCGCCCGTCCGTTTCGAACCGCATGCTGTTCTTTCCGCGGAAAATGTGGTATAATCAGTTGTTGTTACTCTATCTTTCAAGCTGTCCGCGGCCCGGAATGCCGCGCGGCATAAGGTCTTCGGAGCGTAATATGAACGAGCTATGTGATCTGATCAAACAGACGTTAGACTCCAATCCCGGTTTTACAAGCGTGTATACGGGGATTGTTCGTATTGTGTTCATCGTTATCTCCGTACTGTTTCTCACATCGGCCGTTCTCTCGCTGTTCCGGCTGCCGAGAGAACCCGAAATCTTCGCGCGGCTCTGCCGCCGCAACGCGCACGACCTGCTGCTGACGCATTGGGAAAATATCATCGGACGTTCGCGTTCGGCCGATCTGACGATCCGTGATTCGTCGGTCAACCGTCTGCACGCGGTAATCTCCCGCGACGAGGAAGACCGCTGGCACATTTACGACCTTGACTCCAAATGCGGCACGATGCTGAACGGTCACGAGATCGACAGCGAGGCGGAGCTTCACTACGGCGACATTATATTTGTCGGCAACACCGAGCTGACGTTTCAGGCGATCAGCGAGGAGGAACGCCGCGAAACGAATGCCGCGAGAAAGCTTGCGCGTCCGGTCTCCCCGTGGGGTCCCGTCGTAATCTTAACCATCATGCAGGCACTTCTCTGCTTCCAGCTCGTCATCGCAAAGCAGGTACCCGCCGCACGCTATATTATCCCGACATTTCTTGCATTCACGATCGTCATGTGGGTGTATTTCATTGTGATGCATTTCTTTAAGCTGGTCGGCTATGAGCTTGAACTGATCGCGTTCTTCTTAACCACGATCTCGCTTTCCGTAACGACCTCCTGCAATTATACGCTTCTTTATAAGCAGCTGGTCGCGGTCGTATTCGGAATCATTCTGTTCCTCGGCCTCGGTGTCCTTTTAAAGGACCTGAGCCTTGTGAAGAGGCTCCGCTGGTTCGCGGCTGCCGCGGGAATCGGACTTCTCGGCCTGACGCTTGTTCTCGGCTACGCCAAATACGGCGCTACCAACTGGATCCGGATCGGAAGTTCAAGCTTCCAGCCGTCGGAAATCGCGAAACTCTGCTACATATTTGCCGGCGCGGCGACGTTGGACCGTCTGTTCCGTAAACGTAACCTCAGCCTTTTCATGGTCATGTCCTTTGCGATGATGATGCTTCTCGGGCTGATGAGCGACTTCGGCGGCGCGGCGATATTCTTCATCACGTTTCTTGTTATCTCGTATCTCCGCTCGGGTGATTTTGCGACAATCCTGCTTCTTTCGGGCGGCGCGGTTTCGGGCGGATTTATGGTTTTACTTGCGAAACCGTATATCTGGAACCGTTTCTCGACCTGGCGCCACGCCTGGGAATATCCGTCTTCGGGCGGCTATCAGCAGGTTCGTACGATGACCGCGATTGCTTCGGGCGGTATGACCGGAGTCGGTCCCGGCGCCGGCTTTTTAAAGAAGGTTGCAGCCTCCGATACCGATCTCGTTTTCGGTCTCGTATGCGAAGAATGGGGCCTGATCGTCGGTATCCTGATCGTCGGCTGTATCATCGCGCTCGCCGCATTTGCCATCCGTTCGTGTGAAATGAGCCGCTCAAGTTACTATTCGATCGCGGCATGCTCTGCGACGTCGATGATCATCTTCCAGACCGCGCTCAACATATTCGGTTCGGTGGATATGCTTCCGCTGACCGGCGTAACATTCCCCTTTGTCTCAAACGGAGGGTCATCCATGATGTTCTCCTGGGGGCTTCTTGCCTTTTTGAAGGCGACCGACACGCGTCCGAACGCAAGCTTCGCGAATGCCGTATATTACCGCGTACGTAAGGCTAAGAAGAACGCTCTGCTTTCGGGTTCTGCAGCAATTACGGGAGGTGAACGCCATGAGAAAGATTGAACAGCGCGTCCGCTTCTGTAAGCTAATACTGCTCGCATTTGTCTGCGGCATCATTGCGTTCCTCGTGCGTTATGTGAACCAGGCGGACAAATGGTACACGCAGCCCTTCAACAAGAACCTGTACTCCTCTTCCGGTGAGCTGCTTACCGGCACGCTGACGGACCGGTACGGAACCTTCCTTTCCGGCGTGGAGGACGGATACCGCTACTATTCCGGGCTTCCGGCCGTAAGAAAATCGACGCTTCACATTGTCGGCGACCGTAACAACAAGATCGGTACCGGCGCGCTCACGAACCTGCGCGAATACCTTGTTTCGTATAACAGCGGCAAAGGCGCCGCGGGCATAACCGATGAGGGTAACACCGTTGCCTTAAGCATCGCCGCGGATGCCTGTGCAGCCGCTTACAATGCCCTGAACGGTTCTTCCGGCTGCGTAGGCGTATACAATTACCGTACGGGCGAAATCCTCTGTCTGGTGTCCTCTCCGACGTACGACCCGGATAACGTTCCCGAAGATATCGAGTTCAATGAAGCCTATGACGGCGTCTATGTGAACCGTTTCTTCTACTCCGTTTACGCGCCCGGTTCGGTATTTAAGACGCTCACCCTGCAGGCAGCGCTTGAGACGATTCCGGACGTAAAGAACCGAACCTTCAACTGCGAAGGTTCCGTAAAGGTCGGCGACAATACCGTCACCTGCCCGCAGAAGCACGGCAAACTCACGCTTTCCGATGCCTACGCCGTATCGTGTAACTGCGTCTTTTCACAGCTTGCCGTTGAGATCGGCGGCGATAAGATGACCGAATACGTACATAAAGCGGGACTTACCTCGTCCTATAAGATTCACGGCTTTTCGACCGCCAAAGGCTCGTTTGAGCTTGCTTCCGTGTCAGCCAACCAGCTCGGCTGGGGCGGCGTCGGATTATACCACGACCTTGTGAATCCGTGTGCCGTCATGATTTATTACGGAGCGATCGCAAACGGCGGAAAAGCTGCCGTTCCGACATACCTGCACAGCGTGACGGACGCAAAAGGCAATGCTCTCGATATCCCTGAAGCCTCGTTCACGCAGGAACTCGTGAACCCCGATACGGCATCACAGCTTAGCTTTTACATGAAAAGAAACCTTACCGTTTCTTACGATAAGTCGCGCTTCCCGAACGTTCCGATCGGCGCGAAATCAGGCACCGTAGAACAGAAAACCGGCAAATCCAATAGCTGGTTCGCCGGTTTCGTTGACTCCGAAGAGTATCCGTATGCATTTGTCGTAATGGTTGAACACGGCGGTTCAGGAAGTCGTGTCGCCGGCGAGATTGCCGCCGAGGTTCTGAAGACGCTCATTCCGGTCCCGTAGGCTGTATGCACAGCCGCAGTAATCCTGGCGGTACAGGTCATATTCGCGGGACAGTTCGATCGAACGGAGGTACCCGCCCTTCTTCTTAAAATCCGAAGTTAAGTACGGAACACCGATTTCCGAAGCAATCTGCTCCCCGATCGTATTGAGAAGGGGAGCATTTTTTAACGGGCTGATTGAAAGGGTCGTCGTGAAATAATCGAAGCCCTCCCCGGCCGCCTGCTTTCCTGCGTAGTTAAGCCGCATCCGGAAGCATACTTCACACCGCTTTCCGCCCTCCGGCTCGTTCTCAAGTCCTTTGACCGCCTCGAAGAATTCCTTCGGGTCGTACTCTCCGATCTTGAGCGTCACCGGATGCTTCACGGGCATCTCAGAGATAAGTCGCTCAATCTCCCGGGCACGCTTTTCAAACTCCTCCGGGCTCGTGATGTTCGGGTTATAAAAGCATACCGTAATCCGGAAATACTCCGAAAGGTACGAAAGCACGTAGCTGCTGCACGGTGCGCAGCAGGAATGTAACAGCAAAGAGGGCACAGAGCCCTCTTTTTGTATGCGTTCGATCGTTTGATCCAGTTCTTTTTGATAATTTCTTACCTGCATTGTCCGATAATCTCTCTCAGTGCGGCATACAAGGCTGCCATCTCATCGTCCGTCCCGATCGTAATGCGGAGACGGTTGTCAATCCTCGGTTTCTTCCAGAAACGTACGTAAATGTCGCGCTTCTTCAGTTCCTTCTGGATGTATTCCGCAGGCACCGATTCGTGCGTCACGAACAGGAAGTTGGTCTTCGACTCCGGGAAGGAGAACCCGAGCGCGGCAAGCTCTTTCTTCGCCGCTTCTCTCGTCTTCATTACGCGGGCGCACGTCTTCTCAAAGTAATCACGGTCGCTCAGGGATGCAACGCCTGCAGCGATGGCCGTACGGTTCAAAGTATAAGAATTGTAGGAGTATTTGACATCGTTGATCGCCTTAATTACCTGCTCGCTTCCGATGGCAAAACCGATACGCATTCCGGCAAGGGAACGGGATTTGGAGAACGTC
>JAGADM010000104.1 GCA_017613595.1 Lachnospiraceae bacterium
CATACACCGCGTTAAATGACGAACTCCGTCTCCACTTAGGCGACCTCTGGTCGAGCGTGGATACGTTCAGTGACGGGGAGCATTACCGTCAGTTCACCGGAACGCTGAACCATTATTTCAAAGTGCTTCCGGAAGAGCTCGAGGCAGCCTTTGCATATCTTAACGAGATGATTACGGAAACGGATTTTTCGGATAAGAAGAGACTTCGGGAAGTGCTGCAGGAGGATCGGAGCGGCGGACGTTCCGGTATGATTTCCCGCGGAAACGCTGTGGCAAAGCGCATATGTCTTGCGTCTTTCCAGGCGCAGGAATACTTCGAGATGCAGAATTCGGGAATCGGGCAGTATGAATTCCTTGTAGACGCGACAGATCATTTTGATGAGCGCGCGGACGAGATTATCCGCCATCTGCAGGGCATCCTTGTGTACACGCTCTCGAAGAAGCGCGTCACCTGGTCCGTTGCCTGCGATACGGAGAACTATAAAAAGACCGAAGAGCTGCTGAACGGTTTCTTCGATAACATCACCGTTCCGGCGTTCGATTCCGTTCCGGCTCCCGCGGAGAAACTTCCGTGGGACGGCGGCTATCCGCTTTCCGGCAAATGTGAAGCGGTTACGTTCGGCGGTCGCGTGAACTACGTGGCGCAGGGCGGCAACTACAAGGCGCACGGATATCCGTCGGGCGGACACCTATTGGTGCTTTCTCGTATCCTGAGCCGCGAGTACCTGTACCAGAACATCCGCGTGAAGGGCGGCGCGTACGGCGCAGCCGGAGCCTTCACGATGCACAACGGACTTTTCGCCGCAACCACATACCGTGATCCGAACCTCAGAAGGTCCTACGAAGTATTCAAAGGAATTCCGGAGTTTGTCCGCACGCTTTCGCTCGGAGAACGTGAGTTGACGAAATACATTATCGGCACCATCAGCGGAATCGACCGGCCGCTCTCGGTAAGGGACAAGTCCGACGTTGCCGTGAACGACTATTATACCGGAATGACGAAGGAAAAGCTGCAGAAGCGGTGGGACGAGGTGCTCCATACGGATGAGGAGACGCTTCGTAAGCAGGCGGATATGCTTGAAGCCGTGCTTTCGGACAACCGGATTGCCTGCTTCGGCAGCGAGAGCAACGTGAAGCAGGAAGCGGAACTTTTTGACAGCGTGAGAGGTTTGAAATAATGGGTGAGAGTTTTAAATCCGGATTTGTCGCTCTGGTGGGACGGCCGAACGTCGGCAAATCCACGTTGATGAACCGTTTAATCGGACAGAAGATAGCAATCACGTCCTCAAAGCCGCAGACGACGAGAAACCGCATTCAGACCGTCTACACGGACGAGCGCGGGCAGATTATCTTCCTCGATACGCCGGGCATCCATAAATCAAAGAACAAACTCGGCAAATTCATGGTCGAGACGGCGGAGAGCACCTTTACCGACGCGGACCTGATTCTGTGGCTCGTGGAACCGACAAACTACATCGGCGCGGGCGAGCAGTATATCCTGGAGAAACTGAAGGCCTGCGGAACGCCGGTGATTCTTGTCATCAACAAGATTGATACGGTGAAGAAAGAGGAACTCCTCACATTTATCGCGACGTATTCAAAAGAGATGGAGTTCGCGGAAATTGTGCCGGTGTCGGCGCTTAAGGGGCAGAACACCGGGCATCTTTGTGACGTGCTGTTCCAGTATCTTGAAGAGGGGCCGATGTACTTCGACGAGGACACGGTGACCGACCAGCCCGAGCGGCAGATCGCGGCCGAAATGATCCGCGAGAAAGCGCTCCGGAACCTTTCGGATGAAGTGCCGCACGGCATTGCCGTAACGATTGAGAAGATGCATGAGCGGCCGGGCGGACATCTGATTGACATCGAGGCGACGATTATCTGCGAGCGGGATTCCCACAAGGGAATCATCATCGGCAAGCAGGGCGCGATGCTCAAGAAGATCGGACAGGACGCCCGCAAGGAGATTGAAATGATGGTCGGCTGCAAGGTCAACCTGCAGCTTTGGGTGAAGGTGAAGAAGGACTGGCGCGACAGCGACGTAATGTTAAAGAATTACGGGTATGTCAGCCACGACGAGGACGAATAGGCGGCAAATGCCACGCCGGAGACGGGAAGCGGCGGCGCCGCGGCAACACGAAAGAAGGGAGGAACCTGACGGGTGGACCAGATAATACTTACGGGCATGGTTTTGGAAACGTCTCCGTCAGGCGACTATGACCGAAGGCTTGTGATTCTTACGAGGGAGCGGGGGAAGATTGTCGCATTTGCCAAAGGGGCAAGAAGACAGGGCAGCACGCTTCTCGCGTGTTCGCAGCCGTTCACGTTCGCGAAGTTCCGGATGGTCGAAGGGCGGTCCGCGTACAATGTGACCGGGCTTGAGGGAATCCGCTTCTTCCCGGAGCTTTCACAGGATGTGGAACTTACGTGCTACGGCTTTTACATGTGCGAATTTGCCGAGCATATGACCGAAGAGAACAACGACGAGTCACGGGTGCTGACGCTTCTTTACCAGTCACTTCGGGCGCTTACGAACCCGAATATCGGGCCGAAGCTCGCGCGTGTCGTGTTTGCGATGAAGATGCTTTATCTGAACGGCGAGGGACCGCAGACCGAGCAGTGCGTGCGGTGCCGCGATAAGAAGGGTCCGTTCGTGTTCAGCGTGAAGTCGGGCGGGTGCGTCTGCGCGAGGTGCGCCGGCGAGGATTTCGACCCGGCGGTACGGCGTGAGAAGGAGATGCGGCTCGGGATAGCGGACAATGACTTTTATAACCTCAATGAGTCGACGTGGTACGCAATCCGGTATATCGGTGCGACGCCGCCCGAGAAGCTGTATCATTTTTCGCTGAGCGAAGAGGTGCTTAAGGAGCTGACGGCGGTCACGGACGCGTTCGTAAGAGAATACGTAAAGCATACGTTTAAGAGTCTGGCGTTTCTGGAAACGCTTTGAAAAGAAAGAACGGGAGCATCCTTTCGGACGCTCCCGTTCCATATATGGAGATAAGAGTGATTATTCGCCGAAGCTGTTCATCCAGTCGAAGATGACGGTATTCGCCTTCTCCTGCTCGGTTCTGCGGTAGCGGATGGTGAGGTGATATTCGACTTTGTCTTCCGCCCAGATATAGTGCTTCTGTACATATCCGGAATCAAATCCCGGATAATCCTCCGTGATAACCTGGAAGGCGCGGTCATTCATGACTTCGATCGTAGTGGACAGCTGCATATCCGGAGTGGTGACCAACTCGATGGCCCGGGGGTTCGGATATACTTCCGTAATCATGTAATCCGTCAGAGTGATGAACATATCGCCGAAATAGTATTTGGCGTAGATTTCCATGCAACCGATTTGAAAATCGGGCTCGATATCCGTATCCGGAATCCAGTCGTTATCCGTCCCAAGAACGGAAACGATAATCCAGTCCGGTGTATTACCATTCACGAATGAGGGGATTGCAATCCGGTCATAGCCGATGTAGGCTTTTGCATCTTCCATCGTGTCGAAGTTCTGTACATGCTGAAACGGCGGGAAATTAAAGTCTGAAACGAACCCCCTGGTGCCGATTCGCCGATCGGGATAGGAAAATTCCACACCCCGTGAACGCTGCCAGTACTCATACATATAAGCCGGAGAATTCATCACATCACCGGTAAATGCCGAAAGCGGAAGCCGCATGTCCTCATTCGGCTCAAAGTAGTAGGTGGGATTCCCTTCCTCGTCCTGTCCGGTCGTTACGGAACCGCTCAGGCGGAAGATTCCGGACGCGTACGCGGCGACACTGCCGAGCGCGAGAACCATGCAGGCCGCGAGGACGATTATGAGACGCCGTTTCGCGGGTCTCCTCGCCGTGATTTCGGTTACTTTCGAAGAAGTGCCTTCCGGAGCCGTGCGAAGCTGCTCGGTTTCCCGAAGCATAGTCTCGTCCATGCCGCCGATGGCATCAAGAAACTGATTTCTATTCATACAAGCCCTCCTTTTTCAAAAACGCTTTGAGTTTCCGGCGCGTGCGGTGAAGCATACTCTTGGCCTTCGATTCGCTCATACCGCAGTAGGACGCCGTTTCCTTGAGAGAGTCAAAGTAAAAATACCGTCCGAGGAACAGATGTCTGGCATCCGGCGGCAAATCCTTAAGAAACCGGGCTATCGCCTCTTTTAAGAGGTTGTCATCCGGTCCCGGCACCGCCGGGCTTTCCGCTTCGATGACATCACCGAGTTCTTCATAGGAAAGCGTGTATTCCGTGCCCTGCCGTTTCTCCCGCTGCAGGTACCTCAGCCGGTCAATCGCCTTCTGTCTTGTAATCTTGGCAAGGTATGCGGAGAGGACTTCCGGGTGGTAATCCGGCATGGAATTCCACGCGGTGTGATAGGTGTCATTCACAACCTCCTCCGCATCCTGCCTGTCCCCCACAATCTGCAAGGCGATCTTCATCAGGTAGTGATGAAAGCGGTCCATCGTCTCCTGAATGGCACGCTCGTCACGGCGAAAATACAATTCGATTATTTCTGCATCCGTCATGGCATTTGCCTCCGTCATATTTTCTCCCTCACACTATTATGCGACAG
>JAGADM010000105.1 GCA_017613595.1 Lachnospiraceae bacterium
ACCGGTTCCCTGAATGTTGGTTGCAAGTCTCAAAAGCGATCTTGCGCGGTGTCTCGTACGGCTCGAACGGATCCAGTGCAGCGCGTATGACGCCGACATCCAGTTCTCGTCGAAATTCTTCGAATTCCGGTACGAGGTGATGATCTTCTCGCCCGCGTCGAACGAATCGTTCATGCGCGAGATGTAATCGCGGTTCAGAAGGTTATCCGCGTCGAAGATGAAGTATCCTTCGAAACTCTTGATCCCGTAATCTTTCTCTATCTGCTCGAACAGATACTTGAGTGCGTAACCCTTGGTCCGCTCGTCCGGATTCTGATGCTCGTAGCAGACCGCGCCGTTCGCTCTCACAATCTCGGCGGTGTTGTCGGTACAGTTGTCGGCAACCACGAAGATGGTCAGATATTCCTTCGGGTAGTCCTGCTTTTCAATGCTCTTAAGCAGGTTCGCGATAACCGTCGCCTCGTTTCTTGCGGGGATCAGGATTGCGTATTTATGGTACTGTTTCGCCGGCGGAAACTTTCTCGTAAAGAAGAATCCGAGGACGAAGAATACAAGTCTGTGTACGTTAAAAAGCGAAAGGAACAGAACGATCCACTTAAACACGGTACTTACCGGGATGTAGCATTTTCCGAGATAATCCACAATTGTTGTCGCGATACTTCCCATGTTCAGAATCATACGTTACTGTTCCCGCCCGGCTGTGCCCGGGCACCTGCTTTCTAAAAGATTCGGACGATCAGAAATGCCGTCCTCCGCCGCCTCCGTGGCTGCGTCCGCTGCTGCTGTGATGGCTTCCGCCGCCTCCGCCGCTTCGGGATCCGCTGCTCGAGGACTCGACGCGTCTCGTCTTCGTTACCTTCGAATTGATGAAGCGCTCCTGGATATTGAATACGCGGTACGAACCCGGAACGATGTATTCCGACGCGGTAACCGCTTTCGAAATCGTCTTGTTGGACGATTTCTTAATAGCCGCGATGATCGATATTACGGCAAATACGATGAGAAATACAACGATCGTCATGCCGGTCGTCATCGGGTAATGTCCCCACTTCAGACGGAACTTCGTCTTATCGACGAACTTCTTCGCGGCACTGCCGTAGCGATTTGAACCGAGGGCGCTTCCGACCATGGACTTCAGCCGGTTCAGTGCGGATTCGTCGAACTTTTCGGAAGCGTTTCCGAAGGTTACGATTTCAAATACGGGCGATTTGGTTCCCTCATCCGAAAGGATCAGGCCGATACCGCTCCGCCGCGAGCCTTCACCGTAACCGAAGAAGTTGTAGTAATTCTCAAGATAATCCACCGGATAGTAATCGCCGGTTCCCTGAACCGCCATGACAAGTACATCGGTATCGTAATCCTCACGGATGCTCTTGATGGTTTTCTCAAGTTCCTTCTTTACGGAATTCGAGAGCATCTCATCATCATCGATCACACGGCTGTCATCGGTTTCTTCCTTCATGTCGGAACGATTGATGCCGAGGAACGATTCCACGCGTTCCATATGGTTGTACTGACGAACGGCATGGTTAACGAAAATGTTAATACCTGCGTGATAATTGCCTTCCTTGAAGGAATCGAGCATATCATCGTAAATCGTCTCAATGATCGAATTGTAGGTGTTCTGTGCTCTCGTTCCGCAGGTGGTGATCGTATAACCGCGGTCGGCGGGATCCATGTCGACGAAAAGAATCATTCCGTCGTAATCATCGCCGTAGCCGAAACCGACGTAATCATAGAAATCGTCTGCCAGAGCCTCCCACACCTTTCCGTCGCTGTCGGGCGCGGTCAGAACGACGATATCCATCCGGCACGTTTCACGGATTTCCTTAAGGCGCTCTTCCATCGCTTCGCGCTCGCTTGCCGTAAGAAGATTGGAGAAGTCAAGCACACGGGAGATCTTCTCGTTATGATACGGCTGGAAATACGTCTCATTCATCATATCGAGACGGGGCGAACGGACGGAATGAGTCTTATTCAGGTCATTCCATACACGGTCGATAAAACCGCGACAGGCATCGTAGGCGTTGCCGCAGCGGAGATAATAATCCGCGAAGAATTTGGCCTTCATGACTGCCCACTGGGTCGGGGCCTTCGAACCGAACGCGAAAAGCTGTGACTCGTTCTTGGCCGTTTCGAAAATATAGAACAGTGCGGAACGGTCCGCGCCGTATCCTGCCGGGTACTTTGCGTCGTCATAGTATTTGTCCGCGAATTCCGTGACGCTCTCGCAGCCGAAGCTTTCCACGGAAGGAATGATATAGATCTGCAGGTCGAGTTTCGCGTCCCGCAGGAAATCCATCAGCATTCCGCTGATTTCTTCGTGGTCCTCGTCGTTCAGGGCGTCCGAAAGATCAACCAGTCTGCTGAACTGATAATACTGTCCGTCGGCCGAGACATCCGCGGTCTCGGACCCTGTTGCGCTCACGCCTTCGTTCTGCGCCGCCGCAACACCCGTCATCAGAAGAAGCATGACGGCAATCAACATCATAAGATAACGTTTTGCTCTCATATGCCCCTCCTAATTCAGGAAAAACCCGATCACGTATGCCGCCGCTGTGATCAGCGCGATACGGATCCATTTCCATTTACGGTACATTGACTTGGAGAACGGCAGGTCTCCGACGATCTTGCCGGTCTGACCGTTCACCGCGTAATCATAACGCTTGCCCTCGTAATCAATGGCAAATACGTAAATCGGGAACAGTGCGTAACGCACTTCCCTCTCAAACTGCCGGAGTGAGGAACCCTTGTGGGATACCGAATTATACCCCTGCACGCTTCCGCGGAACTGCGCTTCCGTGCTGTTCCACATACGGAGCTTCGTGCGTTCAAGGTTGGAATCCGCGTCCACGTCGAAACGCTCCGCGAGATGTCCGGAAAGATATCCGGGCTCAAAGTCGATCATCTTCGAGTAATCAAACGGCTCCAGGGAATCCATCGTATTGTCGTCGAGACGTTTGCTTCCGTCCGCCGGCACATTCTGATAATGCACTTCACCGGAAACGTCGACCTCGTAGTATTTGGTCTCCGTGTAGTTGTACGAAGCGTCGCTCCAGGAACGCGTCTTGGTCGCCGTGTAGCCGACCTGTCCGTCAACTCCCGAATCATACAGCCAGAAAGGCTCATACACGCCCTGCACTTCTTTGAGGACCGGGTTGTTCTTGAACTGCTTCGGCACGAAATGCTTCTTCTTGACAAATGCGTTGAACAGCGTAAGAAGCCGGTCGCGGTCGATCTCGAACGGAATGATCTTGTTCGGACGGAGCATGCCGGTCAGGCTCTCCGCGACAAGAAGCACGTTGCCGCAGTAAGGGCACTTGGCTGCCGATGTAACCGCGTCAGCCACGATCTCCGCGCCGCAGAACTTGCAGACGTAGGATTTCGTTCCGGTCAGAATCTCCTCGTGGATTTCCTCCTTGTACTCAGACCAGTCATAGCCTTCCTTGCCGTCGGCGGCATCCTTGATTTCCTCAAGCAGGAACGATCCGTCGCAGTATTCGCAGACGAAACGCTTCATCTCGTTGTCGAACTTGAGCGGCATCGTGCAGTTCGGACACTTATAGGACAGGTTCACAAGGTCCCTGTCAGCCTGCGCGCCCGCTGCGGACTGTCCCGCCTGCGGAACAACCGTCTGCTGATAACCCGCATCCTGCTGCATGCCGTCATTCTCTTCAAAAGGTCTTTCGGACATAACTTCTCTCCTTCCGTTACACGCCTTTTCCGGCAGTCTGAAACCGCCGCCTGCCGCTTGCCGCGGCTACATATTGCCCATCAAAACATCTTTCAATACGCCGAAAAATTCCCGGAACAGGTTCGTCGGAAGGTACTCCTTCTTCGACGGCGCCACGATTCCGGCTGCGCCCTCAATGCCCTGCTTCTTCGCAATCGCAACCGCGCGGTAAATGTGGAAATTATTTGTCAGTATCCCGACCCGCTTCGTGCCTTCGGGAATCAGCTTCTTACTGAACTGCATGTTCTGCGTCGTATTGCCGGACTTGTCTTCTTGGATGATCCTCGCGGGGTCGATCCCGTGCTCCGTCAGATAACGGTACATGCCTTCCGCTTCGGTGAACGGCTCGTTCTCGCCCTGCCCGCCGGAAACGATGCAGATAACATCGGGATGCGCGTTCAGATACTCGATGGCCTTATCAAGCCGGTACCCGAGCACCAGACTCGGCCGGTCCTCCTTCACCTGCGCCCCGAGGATGATCACGACGTCAACCTCCGGCTCCTCATCGTTAAAGTGCCTGAGGATCAGTACCTCAACGATCGTCAGCAGGCAGAGTCCTAAGATCACCAGTACGGAAAATGTGATTCTGCACCACACCGGCAGCCGGTTCCACACACCGAGCGGCACACACGCCGCGAACGCCAGCATGACGATACCGCCGGCGATCCAAATCCGGTAGAAATCCGATCCCGTCGCCGCCCTGCGGACGAACAGCCCGTAGGTGATAAAAACAATTGCAAGAACACAATATACGATCAGCCGGACAATGCCGAACCCTGTCATACGCGCCATTCTCTGCTCCTCCCTTACGATGCATCGCGGAGCCTTCCGTCCGGCATCGTTACCGGCGGACTTTCCGCCTCTGCACACACAGAGTTATTATATCATAAACCCCTAAGGAAAACAAGTTTTCCTTAAGTTCCGCGGACAAAAACGGGGTCCTCTCTAATGGGGCTCCTCCGCCCCTTCTCCGTCCGGTGCATACAATATCATGTGATTGGCAAATATGACAGATACAATGTCATTTTCCGCCTTAAAATGTTAAACTTTGCGATTCGCGGCGGTCTGAGAGGTGCCGCCGCGGGGGCGGGTTTCTTTACACGGGGGTAACGGTATGATACATTGGATTCAGAGGAAAGAAAACGACGGGAAAGGAGTATCTGTCATGAAAGCCATCAACCTTAAAAAAATCATCAGTTTACTGCTCATTATCGCTCTCAGCGTCTCTATGCTGACCGGCTGCGGAGATGATGATGACGATGACTACGGAACCCGCAGAAACCGCGACGGTGTCGAGGATACCGACGACGATGATGACGATGATGACGGTTCCTCCTCTCTCATCGGGAAGAATACTCCTACCGCTTCCGGCAAGAAATACAATATCCGCAAGTCGGAAGCCGCTTCGGTAACCTACGTCAAATACGACAACTCCCTCTTCACAGCGGAAATCCCGAAGGGCTGGGTTGTGAACGTTTTGGAGACGTCCGATTACATTCACTATACGTTCCAGATCTACAATCCGGACAATCCGTCCGTGCGGCTCTTCTTCAACATGAAGACCGAAGGCTATTTCGCGAGTGTGAAGGACCGGAATTACTACAATTCCATCTATCCGAACTCCTATTTCTCCGATATGCCGGCAGTGGAGCCCAATACAACCGAAGCGTTTTACAAAGTGTTCAGCCAGACGATGCAGGCCAATAACACGAAAAACTTCACCTTTATGCTGATCAACAACTTTAAGCAGGTGACATCGCTCGGAAAGGACGCGCTCGGAGCGGAAACAATCCGCGCCACATTTACCGACGGAAACGGCAAGAAGATGGAAGGCGTCTTCTACTGTGCGATCATGCCGGTATGGCTCTACTACATCACACTGCTGAACGTATACCAGGCAGTTTACATGACGGCTCCCGAAGGCGAGCTGACGAACTGGATCGGCGTACTCGACCATATCCTCGGAAGCATACAGTTCACACAGACCTTCGTCCGGAATTACAATGACGAAGAGGCTTTCCAGGGACGCGCGAGCGCCCAGATCGCATCGATCTGTTCCCAGATGAACGACATCGTAATGTCGGGCTGGAACAACCAGCAGGCTTCCTACGACCGAATCTCGCAGAAACAGAGCGACGCAACTCTCGGTTATGAGCGCATCTACGATACGGAGACCAATGAGATTTACGAAGCTCCGCTTGATTTCTTCGACTACTACAGCGGCAGCCGTTATAAAGCCGTAACGGACGATATGTATCTGCTGCCGATCGACGGTTATATCGACTGGAAATAACATTGATTGTGATCCCCGGTCCGGGCCTTCACCTCCTATATCTCCTTGTGTTGCCACAGCCCGGACCGGATTTTTAAAAAACCTTTAACGTTGGATATATTTCGTACCCCCAAGTACGAAATCTCCTCATATCCCCTTTCCCAAAAGAGGCGGGACTGCAGTGCAGCCCCGCCTCGTATTCTGTCTGAACGATTTTTATTGCGTTTCTTTTATTGCCCGTTCTTCGCGCTCACTGCCGTGCTGCTTTTCACGGTTTTCTTCGCGCACTTCTTCGCGGTTTTCTTTCCTTCCGATGCCTTGCAGAGATCCGCTAAGAAGCACTCCTCACAGTGCGGATTCCGCGCCGGGCAGATGCTCCGCCCATGCGCAATGATCTGGATGTTCCAGAGTATCCACTGCTCTTTCGGAAGGCTCTTCATCAGGTCCTTCTCAATCTGCACCGGGTCCTCGGACTTCGTCAGCCCGAGCTTCTTCGAAATACGCTTTACATGTGTGTCAACCACGATGCTCGGCTCGAGGAAAATATTACCGCGTATCACATTTGCCGTCTTACGGCCTACGCCCGGAAGTGTCGTCAGCGTCTCGATATCCGACGGAACAACGCCGCCGAAACGCTCCGCGATCACCTTCGAACAGGCGATAATGTTCTTCGCCTTGTTGTGATAGAAACCGGTCGAGCGGATGCACTCCTCCACATCGGAAAGTTTCGCGTTTCCGAGTGCTTCGGGCGTCGGATAAAGCTTAAACAGGTCCTTCGTCACGATGTTGACGCGCGCGTCGGTGCACTGCGCGCTGAGGATTGTCGCGATCAGCAGCTGCCACGGATCCTCGTGGTGCAGATAACACGTCAGGTCGGTCGAATAATAGCTGTTCAGCCGCTCGCAGATCGTGCGGATGCGCTCTTTAGTTGTTAAGTCTCTGGTGTGCTCCATAACTTGTCTCGTCAAGAGGAAGGAACGTATAGCCGTTCGCAAGTCCCCATTTGATGATATCCTCCACTGCGTTTACACTGAAACCTTTAATGTCATGCTGCAGAACGACTGCCGGCTTTCCCTTTAACGCGGCAATTCCGTTGATTACGTTCTTGTATACCTGCTCGGTGGAGATCGGCTGTGCCTCGGAATCTCCGCTCAGAACGTTCCAGTCGAAGAAATAGATGCCCTTCTCGGTAACATCCTTCGTCAGCTCGGTCATAATGCCCTTGCAGTACTGACGGCTTACGGCGTTCGAGCTGCCGCCCGGGAACCGGAGCAGATTGGTGCGTACGCCGGTCAGTTCGAAAATCTTATCCTGCATCTTATAGAAGCTGTCATAGAAGCCTTCCTTGGTCGTGTAAAGCTTCTTGTAATCATGTGTCCAGCCGTGCACGCCGATAGTGTGTCCGCGTCTTGCCTCCTCCTCGATCATCGAATCGAGACCGTTGTTGCAGACAAAGAAAGTAACCTTTACGTTGTATTTGTCCAAAACGTCGAGAAGCTTCTTCGTATAGCCGCTCGGGCCGTCGTCAAATGTGAGGTAGATGACCTTGCCTTTGGCTTCCTCTTCCTCACCAATCGGCTTGCTGCGCTCGATGATGTGGATGATGCGGTTCGCGGTTCCGATGTTGCCGGACGAATCCTGTACGGAATAAGCGATCGTGTAGTCACCGATTGTCGTTACGTCGACTTCGCCCTCCGTAACGATCTTGTCGGTCAGGTCGCCGTCGTAGTTATCGAAGGCAGTCGCGCCGGCATCCTGATAAGGGTACTTCCGCTCCTGCGTGACTTCGCGCTCACCCATCATCGTAATAACGGGAGCGACCGGATCGGAATAGATAATCTCTCTTGTTACTTCGGTCTTATTTCCGGAGGAATCCGTAACCGTGTAGGTCACCTTTTCCTCGGTCTCCGTACGGACAACCTTGTCGGTAATGTCGCCGTCGTAATTGTCGGAAGCGGTGAAGCCCTCTTCCTCATACTTCAGTCCGGGAAGCGTATAGTGGCCTTCCTTTGTCTCGAGCGTAATCTGCGGGGCGATGTCGTCATAGACCTTGACCGTGTAGGTCTCCTCCTTCTCCGCGCGCTTAAAGGAACCCTTTACGGTAATAGGATATTCGCCAATTCTACTGTTGTCGTATGAACCCGTAACCTCAGGCGTTATCTCCTTTGTCTTTCCGTTGTAGCGTCCGATTGCCTTTGCCGTAATTTCCGCGTCCTCCCCGAGACGCAGCGCGGTCTTCGAAACCGAGATTTCAATGTCATAGATGCCGTTCCGGTAGATGAGAATACCGGAGATCACCAGTATTACCGTAATCATCGCTGCGGCAACACCTATCATCCATTTCTTCATATTGCGCTCCTCCTGATCCATCAATAAAAAACCGCAGACTATCCGACCGGATTGCCTGCGGTTTCAAAAATCCGATTATAAAGCGGTGTAGCCTCCGTCAACCGGAAGGATCACGCCGTTTACGTAAGTGCTGAGCGGGGACGCAAGGAACAGCGTTGCGGTATCAAGCTCTCCCGCCTTTCCGTAGCGGGCCATCGGGATCATGGTCTTCGCATAGTTCTGGAAGAACTCGGAATCAAGCGTTTCCTTGGTCAAAGGCGTCTCGAAATATCCGGGGCAGATCGAGTTTACGGTGATGCCCTTCTCACCCCATTCGCAGGCAAGCGCTCTGGTGAGATTTACGAGACCGCCCTTCGCCGCGTGGTACGGGGAAGCCGGAGCGATCTTGTTGCCGACCATACCGTACATCGAAGCGATGTTTATGATTCTGCCGTAGCCTGCGGGAAGCATGGCCTTGTTTACTACCGCTCTCGTCATCTTGAAAGAGCCGAACAGGTCAATGTCCATCTCGTTCTGGAACTGCTCGTCGGTAATCGCTTCCGCGGGTGCAACCGCACCGGTTCCGGCATTGTTAACTAAGATATCAATGCGGCCGAACTTCTCCATAACTTCCGCAACCGATTCCTCAACGCGCTTCGTATCGGTAATGTCGCAGGAAATTCCGATGGCCTTTACGCCATACTTTGCGGAGATCTCCGCTGCCACTTCGTCCACCAGATTCTTACGTCTGGCAAGACATACAATGTTTGCGCCCTGGTTGGCCAGCGCATGAGCCATCTGCACTCCGAGACCGGTCGAACATCCGGTAACTATCGCGACCTGTCCGGTGAGATCAAAATAATTCATAACAGTACCTCCTTAGTACATCAGGAAAATGCATCTCGCGCCGCAGAAACTATCGGCGGCACAGGAAACGGGCTCCCGCGTATGAACCGCGCAGGATACCCCCTACATTTTAGATTTCGTAAGAAGTTCTGTCAATCGCATAACTTACTGAAAATGCGAACTATTTTACGCCAAATTCGGTCTTTCTGCCGAAGACCCTACTCGACCGTTACGCTCTTCGCGAGGTTTCTCGGCTTATCCACGTCAAGACCCTTCGAAACGCTCAGGTAATAGCCGAGCAGCTGGAGCGGAACGATCGCGAGTACGCCGATGAAATGCTCATCGGTGCGGGGCACGTAAACGGCAAAGTTGACGTTGTCCTCGACGTCGTATTTGCCGTAAGCCGTAAGACCCATCAGATAGGCGCCGCGGCTCTTGCACTCCATCATGTTGCTTAACGTCTTCTCGTAGAGATCCTGCTGTGTCAGAACGCCGATTACGAGCGTTCCGTCTTCGATCAGGGAGATTGTACCGTGCTTCAGTTCACCAGCCGCATACGCTTCGGAATGGATGTAGCTGATCTCCTTCATCTTGAGCGAGCCCTCGAGACAGATCGCGTAGTCGATGCCTCGGCCGATGAAGAAGATGTCGTGCGCGTTCGCGTACTTCGACGCGAACCACTGGATGCGCTCCTTATCCGAAAGCGTCGCTTCCATCTTCGCGGGGATCGAAAGCAGCTCGGTAAGATACTTCTTATAATCCTCGTCCGAAACCGTGCCGCGGACGTGGCCGAACTGTACGGCGAGCAGGTACGAACAGATCAGCTGGCAGCTGTATGCCTTGGTTGTCGCAACCGAAATCTCGGGACCCGCAAG
>JAGADM010000013.1 GCA_017613595.1 Lachnospiraceae bacterium
ATTGAGTAAAAAATTTCCGTTGACATTACCCGGATTCTGTTGTAGTATTTGTTTCAGTCAATTTTATACTTGCGATGAAGAGGAATAGTACCGGATTGATTCGGTTGCAGAAAGCTGCCGGTTGATGCGAGACAGTCGGGAATTGTTCGGGAACTCACCTTGGAGCTGCGGGTTGAAGGCCTGAGGGCTGCGTAGATACCGCCGGAATCCCACCGTTACAGGGGAAGAGCATCGACAATGTCCGTGCTTACTGAGTGCATGTTTATCATGAAATAGAGTGGTACCACGCGATTAGCGCCTCTATCCTTTCAAGGGATAGAGGCTTTTTTGTTTGTATTGTATTTAAAATCGGAGGTTATGTATGAAAATCAGCTTTTCCACAATCGGATGTCCCGACTATTCCTGGCCTGACATCTACACTATGGCGAAAGACCTTGGCTATCACGGCGTGGAGATCCGCGGACTCGGAGAACACATCAGCGCCTATAAGGCAAAGCCTTTTTCGGAGGCAAATGCGGCAGCGACCGCAAAGAAGCTTCAGGATATCGGGCTTGAGATTTCCTGCTTTTCTTCGGGCTGCCCGTTAAAGTATCAGGACCGTCTTGAGAAGTCCATCGAAGAGCTTACGGCTTACGCTAAGCTTGCCAACCAGTTCGGCACCTGCTATATCCGTGTGCTTGCCGATGAAAATCCGAAGCCCGAAGGCGATGTGGATGACGACGCGATCATCGAGGCATTGAAGCGTCTTGAACCGATTGCCGAGCAGTACAATGTAACCATGTGCGTGGAAACGAATGGTGTTTATTCCGATACGGCAAGACTTCGCAAGGTTCTGGATGCAGTCGGAAGCAGAAAGATCGCCGCTTTGTGGGATATCCATCATCCTTACCGCAACTGCGGCGAGACGCCCGAACAGACGGTTGCGAACCTCGGTGAGTATATTAAGTACGTACATGTTAAGGATTCCGTTGAGAACAACGGTGTTGTTTCCTACCGCATGATGGGACAGGGCGACATGCCGATTAAAGAGGCATTTGACGCACTGCAGAGCATGCATTATACCGGTTATGTATCCCTTGAGTGGGTAAAGAGATGGAGTAAGGAGCTTGCCGACGCGTGGGTTGTATTCCCGCAGTTTGCACATTACATGGAGCCTTACAAGACGGTTCATAAGAACCCCTTGCAGACCGATAACCGCGGAACCGGCTACTACATCTGGCCGAAGAACCATCTGATCCCGTATACGTTCCCGGACGTACTTGACCGTATCTGCGAAGTATTCCCGACGCAGTACGCATTTCGCTACACCGAGCTTGACTATACGAGAACCTATCCGGAATTCCGCGACGATGTAGACAATTTCGCCCGTTCTTTGATTGCTATGGGCGTTAAGAAGGGTGACCATGTTGCCATCTGGGCAACCAATGTGCCCGCATGGTATATTACGTTCTGGGCAACGACCAAAATCGGTGCCGTACTTGTTACGGTCAATACCGCATATAAGATCCACGAAATCGAGTACCTGCTCCGGCAGTCCGACACCCATACGCTTGTTATGATCGACCGGTATAAGGACAGTGATTATGTGGAAATCATGAAGGAACTCTGTCCCGAGCTTGAGACGAGCGTTCCCGGCACGCTGCAGTCGAAGCGTCTTCCCTGCCTCAGAAACATTATTACCGTTGAGAGCAAGCAGAACGGCTGCTTTACCTGGAATGAGGCTCTGGAACTCGGCGCGGATGTTCCGTATACCGAGGTGGAGAACCGTCGTAAGATGATCGACAAGGACGACGTCTGCAACATGCAGTATACGTCCGGTACGACCGGCTTCCCGAAGGGCGTTATGCTCACGCATTACAATGTCGTTAACAACGGTAAGGCAATCGGTGACTGCATGGATCTGTCGACTGCGGACCGCATGATGATCCAGGTTCCGATGTTCCATTGCTTCGGCATGGTACTCGCGATGACCGCTTCCATGACGCACGGCGTTACCATGAGCCCGATCACCGCATTTTCCCCGAGAAAGGGACTGCACTGCATCAATCAGGAGAAGATCACATGCTTCCACGGCGTACCTACGATGTTCATCGCCATGCTCGGACACGAGAACTTCGCATCGACCGACTTCAGCCATATGCGTACCGGCATTATGGCAGGATCCCCTTGTCCGATCAAGACGATGGAAGAAGTTATCGAGAAGATGCATATGCCTGAGATCGTTATCACCTACGGTCAGACCGAGGCGTCGCCTGCAACTACCATGAGCAAGACAAGCGATACCATTGAGCAGCGCGTTAACACCGTAGGACCTGCAATCTACGGCGTTGAAACCAAGATTGTCGATCCAGAGACCGGTGAGGAGCTTCCGGACGGTGTACCGGGTGAGTTCTGTGCCCGCGGCTACAACATCATGAAGGGCTACTACAAGATGCCCGAGGCGACGGCCGCTGCCATCGATGAGGACGGCTGGCTCCATTCGGGAGACCTTGCTTTGCGCCGCCCCGAGGACCACTACTACAAGATTACCGGCCGTATCAAGGACATGATCATCCGCGGCGGCGAGAATATCTACCCGAAGGAAATCGAGGACTTCCTCTACACCTATCCGAAGATTCGCGACGTACAGGTTATCGGCGTGCCGGATGCGGATTACGGTGAGGAGATTATGGCCTGCATCATCCTGAATGACGGCGAGACTGCTACCGAAGACGAGATCAAGGATTATGTGCGCACCCATATGGCCAAGCACAAGGTACCGCGCTACGTGGATTTCGTGACGGAGTTCCCGATGAACGCAGCCGGCAAGATCCTGAAGTACAAGATGCGTGAAGAAGCCGTTGAACGCCACAACCTTCATAAAGCAAATAAGATCGAAACAGCATAGATCTTTCTGAAAAGAATGATGCGCGCAGTTTCAGTTGCAGACAGCAGGCGCGCCCGGTGGGAGACATGCGAAGGATGAGCCTCCTGAGGCTGTCTCCCGCCGAGGCAGCCTGCAAATTGCCGGAGACGCGCGCATCAGCCTTTATGGTATTTTACTGTTGACAATTTAAAGTATCTGTTGTAAGATGTGAAAGCGGTTGTGAAAACCGCATCAATAGGGGTATAGTTCAGCTGGTAGAATAACGGTCTCCAAAACCGCAGGTCGTGGGTTCGAATCCTACTGCCCCTGTAAGAGCGATCACTTTATTGTGGTCGCTTTTTTCATGCCTTTTTCCGCTTCATGCACGATGGAAAAGGAGAGAGAAAACCGTCCTGCCGCATCTTATGAAAAGAAAGTGAACGGAAGCGGTTTTCGTTGTATTTTCCCCCGATAAGTGATATAATTAGACAGATTTTGAAAGAGATAAAGCAGCCGCAAAGAAGAAACGGCTGCCGCGCCGGAGGTTCCAGGGGGAAGACGGCGCAGCAAAGGAGGAACATAAAATGCACCGTAAGTTTTTAACTCGATTCACGGCAGTATTGCTGATCATAATGATGGCTGTCCTGACCGCATCATGCGGGAAGGAGGAGCAGCGTCCGATCGGAGCCGACCCGACGCAGACTCCGGCAGAGACCAAGGCAACCGATACCCCGGCACCGACGCAGGCGCCGACCGAAACACCTACCCCTACCGATGAGCCTACGCCGACCAATACGCCGACGCCCACACCCGATCCGCATGCGGGAATGACGAGAAGCCCGCTTACCAACGAGTGGATTCCGAATGCGATCGCGAATCAGCGTCCGATCGCCGTTATGATGAACAATATTCTGCAGGGTACTCCGCAGACCTCGATCAGCAGGGCGGGAGTTATCTATGAGTGCAAGGTTGAGGGCAACATTACCCGTCTTCTTGCCGTAATCGAGGACTGGGAAGATCTTGCCAAGATCGGTTCCGTACGAAGCGTCCGCAAATACTATGTATTCTGGGCACTTGAGTGGGATGCGATCCTGCTTCACTACGGCGGACCTGTCATTTACGTAAATGAGACGCTCGCCCGCAAGGACGTCAACAACCTCGACGGCCAGTTCCTCGAGGGAAAGGTTTTCTACCGTTCAAAAGACCGTGTGGCCCCGCATAACGCGTACGGTTCCGGCGAAGGCGTTATCGCAGGACTTTCCTATAAGGGCTACAGCAGAGAGCATACCGACCGCTATATAAGGCAGCATTTTCTTTTCGCTGCGGACGGCATGCAGAATAAACTCACAGACGGCATCACAGCCAATACGGTCCGCCCCGGTTATGAGGAGGAGAAGCCCTGGTTCGAATACAATGCCGGGGACGGTCTTTACTACCGTTTCCAGTACGGCAAGAAACAGATTGACGATATGACCGGCGAACAGCTTGCCGTTAAGAACATCATCATTCAGTTTGCCAAGTCCGAGACACTTGACCAGAACGGTTATAAGGCGTTTACGACCAACGACAAGGGCCGCGGCGGCTACTACATCACGAACGGCAAGGCCGTTAAGATTACCTGGAAAAAGACCGGCGATTATGAGCCGACCAAATACTATTACGAGAACGGTGAGGAAATCGTTCTGAATACCGGTAAGACCTGGATCTGTGTTGTCCGCGAACAGGACAAGAGCACGGTCAAGATCGAAGAGTAACCCGGTAAGCGGTGACCGCTTCCCGGAATATCACATTGACAGGAATGTCATTACAAAGGAGGGCTGCAGCATGAGAGAAGAATTGAAGGACGCGATTGACGTGGAAGAGAAGAAAGAGGAAGCCGTTGACGAATCCGTACGGATTCTGCGCGAAACGGCCGTATCGGACGTTGATGAGGCTTCGCATTTTTCGGAGGAAGATATCAAAAAAGGCGACGGCATATTCCGTCTGGCACTGATCGGCGGACTGATTGTTGCGGGTCTTGTGATGATTCTGATTGCAACATTCTCGAAGGAAAAGGCGGGACTCTTCATCGGCGGCGTTCTTTTCGCCGGCTTCGGCTTATTGCTTGAGTTCCTGTCAACGCATATTAAGAAAGACTGAGGTGTGATTTGGACGATCGTTTTGACTCTTTAGCGGAACTGGTTAAAGGACATCGCGTGATCATTCAGACGCATGATTTTCCGGATCCGGATGCCATTGCGACCGCATGCGGACTTCACGAGCTGCTTAAATGGCGCGGAATTGACTCCGAGATCT
Source organism: Lachnospiraceae bacterium (assembly GCA_017613595.1). The sequence continues at coordinate 5,141 of JAGADM010000013.1, forward strand.
GTTATTACGGACGGATTGAGAAGACCAATACGAAGATGGCGGCCGGCATTCTCGACGTTCCGATTTACAACGCGGAGGAACTGACGGACGTTACGACCGAGGATTATGTCATTACCGTTGACGGCCAGAAGGACAATTCCAATTTCACCGATCTTAAAGGCACGGAGGTCGCCTGTATCGATCATCATCCGTTTGTAACGACCTATCAGTACCGCTTTTTATTTCATCGGATTGTCGGGGCATGCGCATCCATGATCACGGAATGGATTAAGGAATCGGGTATGCCTGTTTCCGCCGATCTTGCGACGCTTCTTTTATACGGGATCAAAATGGATACCCGTAATTTCAGCGCGGGCGTGACGCATTGCGACATCACCGCATTTGATTTTCTGATCGAGAAAGCGGATATGAGTAAGATCCACCGCCTCGAGAACTCCGCGCTCGACCTTTCCGATCTGCGCGCTTACGGCGCCGCGATCGAGAACATCGCCATTTACGATAACGTCGGATTTGCCTATATCCCGTTTGAATGTCCGGACGGCCTGATCGCGGCGGTATCGGAATTTATCCTGTCGCTTTCCTCGGTGCGTGTTTCCGTTGTTTATGCCAACCGGAGCGGCGGTCTCAAGTTTTCGGTCCGTTCCGAGAACGGGAAGATCAATGCCGGAAGGCTTCTTCATACCGCGTTAAAGGATATCGGCAACGGCGGCGGTCACGCGACGATGGCCGGCGGTGTCATTTATCCGGAATTTAAGAGTCAGTTTATGGACCGGCACCAGACGGAAACGATTATCAGGAACCGTATTATGCAGGTTTATCGTGTTATGATGGAGGACGCCTGATGTATCGTTTACTGAAAAAGGACGGAAGAGCAAAACGCGGCGAACTGACGACGGTTCACGGAACCGTGCAGACGCCCGTTTTCATGAATGTCGGAACCGTTGCGGCGATTAAGGGAGCCGTTTCCTCGATCGATCTTGCCGGCATCGGCACGCAGATTGAGCTGTGCAACACCTATCATCTGCATGTACGGCCCGGCGACGAAATCGTGGCGCAGATGGGCGGTCTGAATCCGTTCATGGGCTGGAACGGCCCGACGCTTACCGATTCGGGCGGATTCCAGGTGTTTTCGCTTGCCAAACTTCGAAAGATCAAAGAAGAGGGCGTAACGTTTCATTCGCATGTGGACGGACGTCTTATCTTCATGGGACCCGAGCAGAGCATGCAGATCCAGTCGCATCTTGCTTCGACGATCGCGATGGCATTTGACGAATGTCCTTCGAGCGTCGCGGAGAGGTCCTATATTCAGCAGTCCGTTGACCGTACCACGAGATGGCTGCAGAGGTGTAAAACCGAGATGCAGCGGCTTAATTCGCTGCCGGAGACCATCAATAAGCAGCAGATGCTGTTCGGTATCAACCAGGGCGGCGTATTTGACGATATCCGAATGGAACACGCCAAAGTGATCCGAGAGATGGACCTTGACGGCTACGCGATCGGCGGTCTTGCCGTCGGGGAGACGCATGAGGAGATGTACCGGATCCTTGACTGTACGGTACCGTTACTGCCGGATGATAAGCCGGTATACCTGATGGGCGTCGGTACGCCCGCGAACATTCTCGAAGGCGTTGACCGCGGCGTGGATTTCTTCGACTGCGTATATCCCTCACGGAACGGTCGCCACGGACACGCGTATACGAATTTCGGAAAGATCAATCTCCGGAACGAGAAATATAAAACCGATGACCGGCCGATTGAACCCGGCTGCGACTGTCCGGCGTGCAGAAACCATTCGAGAGCCTATATCCGTCATCTGCTTGTATCAGGGGAAATGCTGGGCCTCAGATTAATGGTATTGCATAATTTAAGGTTTTATAATAGAATGATGGAAGAAATTCGGGAAGCGATCGAACAAGGCCGCTATCAGGAATATAAAAAGATGAGACTTGCGGGTTTCGCGGCAGGCGAAGCACAGGCAGGGGATTGAAAGGAGTTTGACATATGACACCGTTTATTTTCGGAGAGGCTGCTGCGAACAACAACGGCAGCTGGCTCGGAACATTGATTTATGCAGCGTTTTTCGCGGTACTGATCCTGGTATTCTATTTCATGGTAATCCGTCCGCAGAAGAACGAGGAGAAGAAGCGTAAAGCCCTTCTTGAGACGATCGAGGTCGGTGACAGCGTTGTTACGACGGCCGGTTTCTACGGCGTCGTAATCGACATGATCAACGAGCAGAACATCGTAGTCGTTGAGTTCGGCAACAACAAGAACTGCCGTATTCCGATGAAGAAGGCTGCGATCACCGAAGTGGAAAAGGCACAGATCATGTAAGTTTTTAAAGCTTGCGGTATAAGAGAGTAAAAGAAAGGGAGACTTCCGTGGAAGCCTCCCTTGTTTTTTATGTATATCCCCCCGTTATGGAAATTCGAAGATCAGGTTGCCGTCAGGACCTAACAGCTCCATGCTGCCGGCAGAGTCCGCATGAATCGAAGTATTGGTCATCTTCTGATCGCCGATTGATGTTTCGTTCGGGAACTTGCGGATAATCATCTGATAGCCGTCTTCATTCGTGATACGGACTGCTGCCTGCGCACCGGTCAGGTCCGCAACGTACGGAAGCGTATAATCGGTCAGGACAAATGAGCCCGTCTCCATCGAGTAGGTGATGTCACAATCGTAAAGTACTTCATCCGAACCGGACAGGATCAGAAATTCCGCTTTCTTGATCTTATCGCGGTAGACGGGAAGGAACGGCTTGTAAAGATTCACGTTCATTATCGTCGACTTGGAGGAAGCGTAGGAGCGGATCGAA
>JAGADM010000014.1 GCA_017613595.1 Lachnospiraceae bacterium
ACCCAGGTTAATCTGTGCCGCATGGAATTCACACTATGATTTCATCATAAGTCTAGGCACGCAAATTAACCTTACCACAAAAGCCGGTAAAGTAAAAGTAAAACCAGTAATAAAATGCGTGCTGACCGATTGTCTGCATGACTGAATGTTCCTCCGTATTCCGTCCGGCCTGACCGGATCGGACCGTTTCGTTATCTCCGGGAGATTACTTGTCCCGATTTAATATAGGCTTATATCCGCCTGTGCGATCCATCGCCGCTTTCTTACCCTGCTCAATCGATTCTCTCAGCAGTTCAAGGTCCGGCGCGATGTTGTCCGGACATACGAGATCGCCCGTTTTCGCTTCCATCTCGTAGTTGTCAAGAACCGCCCGCGCCACATTTACCCGCGACCGCATACTCGTATGGCAGTGCGCCGTAAACATCTGTAAGAGCGAATTCCAAGGACTTCCGTGTCTTCCCGCCAGTAAAAACAGCAGCTGCCGCTTCTCCGCGGTCGACATATTCTGCACCAGCTCCATCAGCGCGTTTCCAAGCGCCTCATCGTTCTCCTCGGGATCGGTCTCCTTGAAGAACTCGGGAAACAGGTATGCGAGATAATACGGCAAAGGGTTCAACCCGAGAAAGCGGAACCACTCACAGCCCGTGAACAGATCCGGCGCCGTCACTCCGTTCTCCCAGTTCTGAACGGTCTTCCGGGAGATGCCGAGTCCTTCGGCCATTTCCGCCTGCGTCCTGCCGGCATCGGCTCTGGACGAAGACCAGATGTGAGCGAAACGTCTGCTTCTGTCAGTTTGTTCTTCCGCAGGTATCATATTACTCCTTGGGTAAAAAAAGTCGCTTGTATTTGTCTGTTCCCGGTGGTAGAATACATCTCGATTGGCTCAAGTATATTGCTAATTGGACGCTTTGTCAAGAAATATTCTACTCACAATCGGCGCCTTTTGGATTGCATGCGTATTTTTTTGCGCTTTTTGAGGGGAGACGGAAAAGGAGATTCCGAAAATGTATATTGTAACCTGCTGTTCCACTGTAGACCTGGCCGAAGAGCACCTGAAAAGCCGCGGTATCCGCTGTCTGCCGTTCCATTACGAGCTCGGCGGAACGACTTACCTCGACGACTTCGGCAAGACCATTCCTCTGAACGATTTCTATGAAGCCATGCGGAACGGTGCAGAGACCCGTACGAGTCAGATCAACATTGACGAATACTATCACTTCTTTAAAGGTATCTTTGAAGAAGGCTATGATATTCTTCATATTGCTTTTTCAAGCGGCCTTTCGGGCTCCATCAACAGCGCTAACAACGCGAAGATGATGCTCGCTGAAGAATTCCCGGACCGTAAGCTTATCATTGTCGATTCCCTGAGTGCTTCCGCCGGTCACGGTCTGGTTGCGGATTACGCTGCCGACCTGCTTGCCGAAGGCGTTTCTTTGGAAGATGCCGCGTCCCGCGTGGAAGAGCGTAAGTCACATGCCAACGGATGGTTCTTCACCACAACGCTGAAGTATCTCGTCCGCGGCGGCCGCGTATCGAAAGCCGCCGGTCTGATCGGCGATACGCTCGGTATCTGCCCTCTTTTGAACATCAACTCCGAGGGTCACCTCATTCCGCGAGAGAAGATCCGCACGAAGAAGAAAGTTATGGCGGCTCTTGTATCCCGTATGCTTCAGGTTGCGGAAGGCGGAGCGGATTACGCCGGACCGTGCCACATCTGCCACTCTGACTGTCTCGATGACGCGAACGCGGTCATCGCCCTGATTGAAGAGAATTTCCCGAACCTTCGCGGCAAAGTTGAACTCCACGAAGTCGGCACCATCATCGGAAGCCACACCGGCCCCGGTACGATCGGCGCATTCTTCTGGGGCGCGGAGAACACTCTGTAATTGATTTCAGAACATAAAGAAACGACGAAGAAGTATCCGCTTCTCCGTCGTTTTTCATTTCTTCAGTTAGCTTTCTTGGCGTTCCGCAATGTAAGGTACTCGTACTCGCCTTCCATGTAGGTATCAAATACACCCACCACACAAACTGTCGCACCTTCATCCGGATAATACTCCGGGTACTTATAATCGTCTGTTAAGACAAATTCGATTCCGTACGTGCAGCATCCGGTAGGATCCACATATACAACACAGTTATCATAACGATTATTTGACGTGGGATCAACATATCCGTTGTACTCGCCGCTGATCCGGATTGTCTTTCCTTTATATTCCTCGGGCGTTTCCCACATTCTCGAAATCTCGCTGCAGGCCATTTCCACGGACATTCCCGAAAGATCCACATCGACGCTGTCTGACTTGCTCGCTACCGGCGCGGAACCGCTTTCCCATACGGGATTGGCTTTCACTGTAGGGGCTTCTGTAGCCGTCGTCGGCTCCTCTTTCGCCATACCGCCCTTCAGCACATCGCTTACGCTTGTCATCGAAGTGCCGGTTCCGTGGCCGTTACCGGAATTGCCTTTTCCGCAGCCCGTGAGCGCCGCCGCCATCACAAGACAGAGAATCAAACCGATACATTTTCTCATTTGCTTCCACCTCCGCATAATAATCCTACCAAAGTACATATCAAAAATGCAACCGTATCAACTGCAACAATTGTTGAGCCTATCGGCGTTCCGTACAGGATCGAAATGATGATTCCCAAAAAAGCACAGGTTACGGAAAGCACCGCGGAACAGATCGTAACCGAGCGGAAATTGCGGAATACACGCATCGCCGACAGCGCCGGGAATATTACGAGTGCCGAAATCAATAACGATCCGACAAGATTCATGGCAAGAACGATGATCACCGCCGTTATGATCGCAATCAGAAGATTGTACGCGTCGGCTCTCGTTCCTGTCGCCTTGGCAAAGTTTTCGTCAAATGTTACCGCGAAAATCTTATTGTAGAAGAGGATAAATACGATTACAACAATTATCGAAAGGATTATGCAGGTCCATACTTCCACGGTTGTCAGCGTCAGAATGGATACCGAGCCGAACAGGGTGCTGCACACGTCCGCGGAAATATTCGAAGAAGACGGGAACAGGTTCATGATCAGATACCCGAATGCCAGCGACGCTACGGAAATCATCGCAACCGCCGCATCGCCTTTGATCTTTGCGTTCTGTCCGCTTCGAAGCAGCAGTATCGCCGTGATCACCGTAACCGGCATGACGAGCAGTATATTATTCGTCAGATTGGTCACGGCCGCGACGGTCATTGCACCAAATGCGACATGCGACAATCCGTCTCCGATAAAGGAGAAGCGTTTCAATACAAGCGTAACGCCTAAAAGCGAAGAACAGAGCGCAATCAGGACTCCGACGATCAGGGCATGCTGTACAAAAGGATGCGATAAATACAGTGAAAGCTTATCTATCATTTCCGTCATGCCTTCTCACCGCCTTTCCCTGCCGCGGAGGAACTGTCCCCTGCGGCTTCAGCATCGGATGCGGCACTTTCTTCATCCTGCATGCCCGCTAAGAACATCTGCCCGGCCTTGCTCTTCAGGTATTCCTCTTTCGTTCCGAAAAAGATTTCCGACCCGATATGAAGAATATGGGTTGCATATTTCACTGCCGCCGCAATATCATGGCTGATCATGATAATTGTTATGGCTTCGCCGCCCATGATACTGCCCTGATTCAGGTCGGCAATCAGACGGTACATTTCCTCGGTCACCTTCGGATCCAGTCCGGAAACCGGTTCGTCAAGAAGCAGTAATTTGCTCGTCGCACACAGCGCTCTTGCCAGTAACACGCGCTGCTGCTGTCCGCCGGAAAGCTCCCGGTAGCAGCGGTTCGCAAGGTTTGTGATCCCCATGCGTTCCATATTTTCCTCACACCGATTCCGGTCCTCGCGGTTATAAAACGGTCTCAGACCGCAGCGCCCCTGACACCCGGAGAGAACAATCTCTCTTACGGATGCAGGGAAGTCCTTCTGGACCACTGTCTGCTGCGGCAGATACCCGATTTCGTTCTTTTTCAGGCCGTCTCCGACCAAAACACTGCCGCCGAGAGGCTCTTTCAATCCGAGCAAAGTCCTCATCAGCGTACTCTTTCCGGAACCGTTTTCTCCGACTATGTACAGATAATCGCCCGCGTTGACCGTGAAGTTGATATCCTTCGCAATCACATGCGACTCATACCCAAGCGACAGATTTTGAATCGAGAGTAAAGCCATTTTTCACGCCCTCCTATTTCAGCGCTTCCTTCAATACCGACAGATTCTTCTCCATAATGGAAAGATAGGTTACACCGCCCTTCACATCCTTCGACGTAACGGACTGGATGGAATCCATGGAAAGGATCTTCTGATCCTTGGTCTTCGTGGTCTGTACAATTGTTTCGGCGATACGATGGTCTTTGCCTTCAATGGCGATGACATTTTTCAGCTTCAGCTCGTCAACCTTTCCGGCAAGGAACGTAATCGTCTCGAAGCTTGCTTCGGACTCCGCGGAGCAGCCGACAAATGCGGCGTAATACGTTAAACCGTAGTCATCGGTCATGTAGCGGAACGGGAAACGATCACCGAAAAGAAGCGTCTTCACCGATGCTTCCGAAACAGCCTTTTTATACTCTTCATCCAGAGCCTTCAGCTTTTCGATGTATGCTTTGGCGTTCTTTTCATAGGTAGAAGCATTGTCGGCGTCGGCCTTTTTCATGCCGTCGGCAATTGCGTTCACAAGCTTCTCGGCATTCCGAAGAGACAGCCATACATGCTCGTCGTATTCTTTCTCGCCGTCCTCATGATCATGGTCATCTTCATCATGATCACCGTCTTCGTGGTCGTGCTCGTCCTCTCCCTGCATACCCTCAACGATTTCCTCTTCCTTAACGGAATCGCCGAGTACCTCCATCAGGTTGATGACAACCATCTTCTTATTCGTGGACTGCTTCAAAGCGCCGTCGACCCATTTATCCGACTCGCCGCCTACATAGATAAATACATCACAGGTGGAAATCTTCATAATATCATCGGCCGTCGGCTGATAGCTGTGAAGATCCACACCGTTGTCCATCAACATCGTAACATCGGCCTTCGCCGGGTCCTCTCCGAGGATTTCCTTCACCCAATCATATTCGGGGAAGATTGTGGTGACAATAACAAACTTGCCGTCCTTGGACGGATCTGAGCCGAGACCGCATCCGGTGAAGCATCCGATCAATAATACAAGCGATAACAATACCGCGATTCTTTTCTTCATTAATTTAAAACCTCCATGACAAACCGAGCCAAATCTTAACGCTGTTTATTTTGGTTTCGGTTCGTTTTCTATCTGGGAATAATCTTCTGGGCATAAGGAAATAAGCGCCTTTTTGAAGGGGCGCACTGTTCCCGAAGAGTTTTTCAATCATTCATTCGGATTTTCATGGAAACGAGAGATTCCTGCGAAAAATGTGAAACTACAGCAGCTCCCGCAAGAATTAACGAAACAGAAATAACCAGACTGATCACTAACGGAAGGAATCCGCTGCCGGCCTGGCGAAGCATGCTCTCGCACGCCTCAATACTAAGACAGATCGGGCAGTCCGCGTCGGCACATTCGTGACCTGCTTCAGCAGCCACATAAAACGCAGAGCCCATCAGAACGAAAATAAGGAGAAGGCCGATTGTCAGGGCATACGTACGCGCTGCCGGACGGCAGAATAACGCCTTGGTATTCTTTGCGCCGGTTTTCGTATGATTGACCATAATCGTCCCCTCCCCTCTCAGAATATGGTTGAAAGCGGAATCCCCGTTACCGTTACGGTTTCGGCGGAATTCCGCGGAATATACAGGCGTCCGCGAGGTGATTCGAACACCCGACCTACCGCTTAGGAGGCGGTCGCTCTATCCATCTGAGCTACGCAGACTCATATAAAATTGTGCGTTTCGCTGTTAACCTTATTAATCCTATCGTATTCCGTTTCGGTTGTCAATCGGAAAAGTATCCGCTGCCTCCCGAAATCGTCCGAAGCTCCTAACGGTCAAACTCGACACGCCCCTGAAGCCATACCACGCCGCGGAAGCGACGGCCCTTTTCCGGCACGCCGAACAGATTGGCGGCATTGATGCAGAGATCAAATACGATATGGTTACAGTAGATGCCCATGACAAGCACCTTTTCCTTCGTAAATGTATTAATGCGCTCTTCCACCGAAAGGATAATCCCGACGATCCGGTAGATTTCGCTCTCCATTCCGTAAGGGGCAAATGAGGTGTCAACGATTGAGAACACATCCTCGTCCTTCATCCGGTCATTCACCGTTGTATAGACATCGAGGTCTCTGGTTGTCAGCGTTTCGATCGCTTCCTGATCACCCTTCTTCGCTGCGGCGACCATCTTCGCATATTGCTTTGTCTCTTCGCTCGCGTCCTTTACATCCTGAACGGTCTTCATCGTCGGAAACAGAATCGTTCCTTCCGATGCCAGAGCGGAAAGTTTGTAAGGGCAATGAACCGACGTCTCCCCGGTCTTATTATTCCGGAGGAAGTCAACCGCATTCTGAAGATGGAAGATCAGCGACATTCCGATCCGGTAATCATCTCCGAGCGCTCCGTAAGAATCGTTCTCGCTCTTCTTCTCGATGAAGAGCTCCTCATCGCTTGTCACCATTCGCGGAGTGAGAAACGGAAAATAGTGATCCATGTGAAAATGATCCGTCTCATCAATCTGACCGCGGACCGTTACCCCGAGTCCGGGCGCAACTTCACACGAATACTCGGCGTACTGATCGTCGTTCGTCTGCGAAATCGAAATCATCGATTTTCTGTCTGCATAACGGATTATCTTATTGAGCAGCTCTTCCTCTTTTTCTTTCGAGTTAATGTTGCTGAATCCTATGCTTTTCAAGTAACTATGCATCTAATTCTTATCCTTTTGAAAATATAACGCGTTATTTTTATATTTTCTTTCGTCTGTATTTCCGATATCCGATTATTGCCTCGAAAGAGTCACCGAATATCTTCTCTGAGAGGCCCTACATCGACTGGATGGTATCGATCGAACTCAGAGCCTCATCCAGCACCTGTCTTTCCTCCTCGGAGAGCATGACAAATGTGTTGCCCTTGATGACTTCCTTCACGTAAGTGTAGCAGCCCTCCCGGTTGTGCATGCTCGTCATGATGAAACCGTCGTTGTCATCATTCAGAAGGCAGAGGCTGTAACTGAGCTTTCCGCCCATCTCAGCAAACGCGTCGTAACGATGAATCGCGATTTTCTTAAATGAGGTATCCTTGGCATCTTCGAGAAGCTTCACGCGGTCGATAGTGTCATCAATCCGTTCGTTCAAAGTATCGATCTGTTTGAATCGGGTTAAGATTCTCTCCTCAAGGCTCTTTCCGGAACTGCCTCTCATAAAGTCACGATAGCGTTCCTTTAACTGGTTGTACTTTACCAGCATAACCATGTTAAAGAAAAGCAGTCCAAGCAGAAGTACCAGTATCGCAATGATCAGATACTCTTCGTTAATGCCGAAGTCCTCGAACATCGCAAGGAACGGCAGCTTTATATTCGTCATAATACTGCTAAGCATTTCTTCCTCCTGATCCGCGCGGCACGGTTCATTTCCCGATTGCGGCGCGTTTCTTCCATAACTATATAAATGACGTCAGGCATGGTACAGGTTTCCTGCCCGCCATGCACTTCCGTATACTCTGTAAAAGGTTCTTCACACCGGAAAAACTTCCGGCCGTGAGATTACAGATTCTCTTCGTCGGACATATCCCCGAACGTGAGATTACAGATCCTTCACACCGAGAAGGTCCATAAGGCGTTCAAAATCATCCACCGAGTAGTAGTCAATTTCAATCTTTCCGCCCGCTTTGCCCTTTCTTGTAATGGAGACCTTCGTTCCAAGACATCTCTTAAGAGCAGTCTCGTAGTGTTTGTAGGCAGCCTCTTCCGCGTGATTCTTCGCTGCGGGAGTCTTCTTCGGAGCCGGTGTAAGAAGCTTCTTAACATATGCTTCCGTCTCGCGGGTGCTCATTCCGTCTTCTACAACCTTTTTGGCTGCAGCGGCCTGAGCCTCTCCGTCTTCGATTGCCAGAAGCGCACGAGCCTGGCCTGCATAGATGGTTCCGTCAATCAGCATCTGCTGTACGGCTTTATCCAGTTTTAAAAGACGAAGTGAATTGGTAATGGCAACGCGGCTTTTGCCGATCCTTTTCGCCACCTCATCCTGCGTCAGATTGTATTCTTTGATCAGTTTCTGATAAGCGACCGATTCCTCAACCGCATTCAGATTTTCTCTCTGGAGGTTTTCAATCAGGGCAATCTCATAGAGTTCGCGGGGCTCATAATTCTTTACGAGAACGGGAACTTCATTCAATCCGGCAATATGAGCAGCTCTCCAACGGCGCTCACCGGCAATAATCTCGTAGAAGTCTCCTTTTTCGTGAACGATCAGCGGCTGAATGATACCGTGCTCTTTAATCGAAGCAGCAAGTTCATTCAGAGCAGCCTCGTCAAAATGGCGTCGCGGCTGGTCGCGATTCGGTTCCACCTTCCCGATCGGAAGCATTGTTTCACGTGAAACCTTATCATCGTTTCTCTGGATATATTCGTTCATTTCAAGGTCAAGCTTGTTGGAAATCAAGGATTCCAGGCCTTTTCCAAGTCCCTTTTTTGCCATTGTAAACCTCCGTTAAAGCCTTGCGGCAAGTCTGCACTGTATAGTCATAACATAAGAGAAATCTGTTCTGATTAACGTTTTCTCTTCTTTCTTACATGAGCTCTGCGGCCGTCAGCACTTAGAATCTCGCGGGCGAAGTTGCGGTATGCTTCCGCCCCGGCGGAACGCTTATCGTACTCCGTAATAGGTTCACCGTAACTCGGTGCTTCGGACAATCTGACAGACCGAGGGATGACCGTCTTGAAGATATGTTCCCGCAACGTCTGCCGCACATTTTGAATAACCTGGGCGGAAAGTCGCGTACGTCCGTCGAACATCGTGAAGAGAATGCCGCCGAATGTAAGGCGGTTGTTCAGTCTGGCGCGTACCATATGAACCGTCTCCAGCAGCTGTGAAAGTCCTTCGAGAGCGTAGAATTCGCACTGCAGCGGGCAGATCATCGTATCGGCCGCGCACAATCCGTTGAGCACCAGGATATTCAAAGAAGGAGGACAGTCGATGATGATGTAATCGTATTGTTCGGAAACAGACTCAAGTTCTTTCTTAAGGATATACTCACGGTTATCCGCCGTAAGAAGTTCTGCTTCGGCACCGGCAAGATCCACCGTGGAAGGAACCACATCAAGTCCTTCATACGCCGTGTGAGCAATCGCCTCCTTAATGCTGCACTCACCGATCAGAACCCCGTACGTATTTGCCCGGTCACGGTTCTTCTCAATTCCGAGACCGCTCGTTGCGTTACCCTGCGGATCAATGTCAACAAGAAGCACGTTCATGCTGAATTCAGCGAGACAGGCCGCAAGGTTCACAGCGGTAGTCGTCTTTCCGACGCCTCCCTTTTGGTTTGAAATAGCAATGATCTTAGCCATAATATCCCTTCCGTAATACGCCGAAATAACCGGCGTATCCAAAATATTACTGTTTTCTCCCCGATTCACCATCTTTTAAGGGTGCAATCGAAAGTATATCATACTTTCCGTGAAGTTTCCATAGAATTCCGAAAAATCACAAAATAATCACCATCAAAAATTCAAGAGTAAACTCTAACGTTTCAAGGCGTGTTTCTCTGCTTAAAAAGCGGGATGTTTCACGTGAAACATCCCGCAATCTTCATCGCTTAACAGGCTGGATCAAAGGCGCCTTGAGAGGCTTTCCACCACCGCGAGGGTACTTGCCCGGAGTGTTTGAAATCTTCTTCGCCGCAACAAGCTTTCTCGGAAGATCCGATCCCGGAACGATATAGGAAAGAATATCCGGCTTTGCACACCCAAGCGTCTTCATCGCATAGAGACTTTCGGAAATCTCCTCTTCGGAGGCATCCGCCTTATAAGAGACAAACACCCCGCCCTCTTTCACAAACGGAATGCAGAACTCGGCAAGTGATGTAAGCCTTGCAACCGCCCTGCTGACCGCGAAATCAAATGTCTCCCGGTAAGCAGGCTTCACAGAAAGTTCTTCTGCACGTCCATGAACGCAAGATATAGTGTTTAGTTCAAGTGTATTTACTACATCTTGTAGAAAAGTAATACGTTTCTGCAGGGAATCAAGAAGCAGAACCTCGATTTCCGGAAAAAGGATCTTAATCGGAATACCCGGGAAGCCCGCACCGGTACCGATATCAATCAGCTTAGGGCAGAACCCTTCCTTACGCATGGGAAGATAGATTTTCGAAAAGCAGAGACTGTCGAGCCAGTGCTTCACTACAACCTCATCATATTCCGTGATTCCGGTAAGATTCATAACCTTATTCTTCTCGACCATCATCTCGTAATAACAATGAAGCTGCCCGAGCTGGCGATCGGTGTACGGAATTCCGAGCTCACGAAGCCCTTCTGTTAACACTTTATCCTGATACATAATCCACCTTACTGTAGCATTTTCCTCAAAAGAAAGTAACCATCACGGCTGAGAAGACTTGCCGCCCTCAGCTTTGAGAACGCGCTCAAGCATAACCAGAAGAACCGATATATCCGCAGGAGAAACACCGCTGATACGCGATGCCTGTCCGACATTCACCGGGCGGAACTGCTTCAGCTTCTGGCGGGCTTCGATACGGATAGACGGAACCGCGTCATAGTCGAAGTCCTCCGGGATCTTCCGGTTTTCAAGCTTCTTAAAATGCTCAACCTGCTGCATCTGCCGTTCTATGTAGCCTTCATAACGGATGTTAATGACAACCTGCTCAATCACATCCGCGGGAAGCGGCTTTCGTTCGGGATCAAGAACTGCAAGGCTCTCATAATCCAACTCGGGTCTGCGCAGCAGTTCCAGAAGCGAGGTCGCCGTATGAATCTCGGAAGTACCGAGAGAACGAAGCGTTTCGCAGACCGTAGCAGAAGCTCCGAGAACCGCTACGGAAAGACGCTCAAGTTCATCTTCAATCGCTCTTCTCTTCTCTAAGAAGCGCTGATACCGATCCTCATCAATCAGTCCGACCTCATGTCCGATCTCGGTCAGACGAAGGTCCGCGTTATCCTGTCTTAAAAGCAGGCGGTACTCCGCGCGGCTCGTCATCATACGGTACGGTTCGTGCGTTTCCTTCGTTACCAGGTCATCGATCAGAACCCCGATATATGCCTGTGAACGGTCGAGAATAATTTCCTCCTTACCCTGCACTTTGCGGGCCGCATTGATACCGGCAATGATTCCCTGCGCGGCTGCTTCCTCATAGCCGCTGCTGCCGTTACTCTGGCCGGCACTGAAGAAACCTTTAATCTTGCGGCACTCAAGCGTCGGGTAAAGCTGCATCGGATTGATGCAGTCATATTCAATCGCATAAGCGTTTCTTACAATCTTCGCATGCTCCAGTCCCTTAACGGAACGGTACATTGCAATCTGCACTTCTTCGGGAAGACTCGAAGACATACCGGAAAGGTACATTTCGTTCGTGTATTCGCCTTCGGGTTCAATAAATACCTGGTGGCGGTCCTTCTCCGGGAATTTTACAACTTTGTCCTCAATCGACGGGCAATAGCGCGGTCCCGAACCTTTGATATCACCCGAAAAAAGCGGGGACCGGTCCAGATTCGCGCGGATGATCTTATGTGTTTCCTCGTTCGTATATGTCAGGTAGCAAGGTACCTGCTCACGCGCAATTCCTTCCGGGGTATTGGTAAAAGAGAACGGAACAATCGGTTCATCCCCGTTCTGCACTTCCATTACGGAAAAGTCAATCGTTCTGCGGTCAATACGCGCCGGCGTGCCGGTCTTAAACCGGTACATTTCAATGCCCGCGGCAATCAGCGAATCAGTCAGATACGTTGCCCGCGGAGTCCCGTTCGGTCCGGTATAGGTACTTACTTCTCCGAAAATGCACCGCGCGTTCAGATACACGCCGCTACAGAGGATTACGGCTTTGCACGGATAGATTCCTCCCGAAACCGTCTTCACGCCGGTCACGGTCTTCGTTCCGTCGGGAGCGGTATCGTAAAGAAGCTCCGAAACCTCCGCCTGCTTCAAGGTAAGGTGTTCGGTGTTCTCCATGACTTTGCGCATGCATTTGCTGTATTTCTGTTTGTCCGCCTGTGCCCGGAGCGAGTGAACGGCGGGACCTTTGCTGCGGTTCAGCATCTTGCTCTGGATAAATGCCTTGTCGATGTTCCGCCCCATTTCTCCGCCGAGCGCGTCCACTTCCTTCACAAGATGGCCTTTGCTCGTGCCTCCGATATTGGGGTTGCAGGGCATCATCGCGATCGTGTCCGTGCTGACCATAAAGCAGATTGTTTCGCAGCCGAGGCGCGCGGAAGCTAGCGCCGCTTCGCAGCCGGCATGACCGGCTCCGATAACCGCGACATCGTATGCATCGCAATAGAATTCGGGAATAACCTTTTCCATAGTTCCTTCCTGGTTCCTGTATAATATACTCCGCTATTTGCCCAGGCAGAACCGTTCAAATATGCGGTTGATCAGATCTTCGTCAACATCCTCGCCGACAATACGCGAGAGGGCTTCATAAGCGCCCATAAGATCGATGGAGTAAAAGTCCTCCGGTAATCCGTTTTCAATGCTTGTAAGGACTTTTCCGAGGCTCTCAAAAGCATTCCGCAGGCATTCCTTATGGCGTTCGGACGTAATTACCGACTCCTCATCAGCGGCCAGATCTCCGGCAAAGAACATAGCGGAAATCTTCTCTTCAAGGTTCGAAAGACCTGTGCCTTCCTTAGCGGAAACCGAAACAACATCCGCCTCACAACCGCACTCAGAAAGAAGCTTTCTAACGTCCTGTTCGGTTGTGCATAGCGCGGAAGCGCCGTCCGTCTTACCGGAAATATAATCTTCACCGGTTCCCTTCTCTTTGGAAAGGTCTCCGGCAAGATCGGATTTATTTAATACGGCAAGCATTTTCTTGCCGGAATATGCCTTTATAATATCACGGTCGGCCTGATCTAAAGCCGTAGATGCGTCCGCAACATACAGGATAAGGTCGGCATCCTCCGCCTTTTCATGAGCGCGCGAAACGCCGATTTTCTCGACCGGATCAGGCGTATTGCGGATTCCCGCCGTATCCACGATCAATAACGTGATTCCGTTCAGCCGGATTTCTTCGGACAGCGTGTCCCTTGTCGTTCCGGCAATCTCCGTAACAATCGCGCGTTCCTCACCGACAAGCGCATTCATCAGGGAGCTCTTGCCGACATTCGGCTTTCCGAGGATAACCGTCACGATTCCCTCACGGATCATACGTCCGTTCTCAGCGGAACGAAGCATCTTCCCTATATCGGCGCGTTCCTCTTTAACCGCAGCGGAAAGACTTTCCGCGAAACCTTCCAGGGAATAATATTCGGGCTGATCTAACGATGCTTCGATTGTCGCAACATCCGAAAGAATCCGCGTTCTGAGCGCATTGATGCGGTCGCGGAGTGTTCCGCGAAGCTGCTTTACAGAGTTCTTCACGGCCAGTTCGTTCTTCGCTCCAATCAGTTCCATAACGGCTTCGGCCTGCGACAGGTCGATCCTTCCGTTCAGAAAGGCTCTTTTCGTGAACTCGCCGGGTTCCGCAAGCCTTGCCCCACGGGAAAGGACAAGCGAGAGGATCCGTTTCGTCACAACAATACCGCCGTGGCAGTCAATCTCCACGGTATCCTCTTTCGTAAACGTACGGGGTGCTTTCAGAATGAGAAGCATAACTTCATCAATGATTTCGTCCCCGTCCGCAATATAGCCGTAATGCACCGTATGGCTTTCCCATCCGGTTATCCGCTCTCCGACAGGACCCTCGGACCGACCCGTCCGAAACAGCTTTGATGCGATTCCGAAAGCATCCGGTCCGCTGATGCGGATAATACTGATTCCGGCGGCACTCAGCCCGGAGGCAATTGCCGCAATCGTGTCATTATTCATGCCGGTATCCTTGTGCAGGCTCGATGAAAGCGGCGTCCTGCCTGCTCCGGCGCCGTTTCTTCTTCAGTTGAAAAGAAGGGAGAAGGAAATCGCATTCCTCTCCCTTCCGAATCATCAACTATCCGATATTACTGCTTCTCGCCCTCGTTCTTAGCCTTCTCGGCTGCGCGGGCTTCCTTGTAAGCTGCGTAATCCTTCATGTAATCCTGGCTGTAGTCGCTGCTGTTATCATTGTAGCGCGGCTTCGGAGGACGACGGTTTCCGCCGTATCCGCCCTTGTTGCCGTATCCGCCGCGATTATAACCGCCGCGGTTGTTGTTGCCGTATCCGCCTCTGTTGTAGCCTCCGCGGCCGTAACCGCGTCCGCCGTCATACGATACGCCCTTCTTCATGGAAACGATTACCTTACGGTAAGGCTCCTCGCCCTCACTGTGGGTTTCTACGTATTTGTCGTTCTGAAGAGCCGCATGAATGATGCGTCTCTCATACGGATTCATCGGCTCAAGAGCTACGCTTCTGCGTGTCTTCTTAACCTTTCCGGCAATATTCTTTGCAAGATTCTCAAGGGTTTCCTTACGTCTTGCACGGTAGTTTTCGGTATCGAGCTTAATCTTGTAATACTGGTTGCAGGCACGGTTTACAACAAGGCTGGTCAGGTACTGAAGCGCATCCAGCGTCTGACCGCGCTTTCCGATCAGGGTGCCCATGTCATCGCCTTCAACATTGATGTAAATGTTGCCTTCCTCTTCCTCAACGGTAGCGGAAATATCGGCGGTAAAACCAAGCTCGGTAAGTACTTTCTTGATAAAGTCAACGGCAACCTCGGCAGGGGTCTCACCGCAGGCGGGAGTAACCGTGCTCTGAGCAACTTCCGCAATCGCCTCCGCAACGGATGCGGACAGATCGGACTGCTCTTCGGGAAGCGTTACCGCAATCTTACAGTTCTTGAAAAGGCCGAGAAAACCGCCCTTTTCTTCTTCAATTACTTCATATACAAGTTCTTCGGCGGCAATTCCGAGATCCGCAGCAGCCGCAGCCTTTGCTTCTTCTTCATTCTTGCCGGAATACTCTTTCACTGCCATATTAATCCTCCTGTTTCCGGTGCGGCGGGTTCGAATACGGAACACCGCCGGACCTTATGATCCGGCCGGAAAATGTCCCGGCTTATTCGTCATCGTCGTTACGGTACAGATTTGCAATCGCGGAAATGTTGGATTTGCCTTCCGCTGCATTCTTGGAAATTTCTTCTTTCTTCTTGTCGGAAACCTTCTGTGCAGGACGCTTATCGTTATCGTTCTGCTTTCCGGCCTTATTGTCATATACGCCGGAAATGGTCTTGGTCTTCGTCTTGGCGATGGAAGACGTCTCGTTTCCGGTTGAAACAATTCCGAGTTTCTTGTTTCTCTCGGCTATCTTTGCTTCATTGGCAGCAACGACATCGTCGATGCTGATCTTGTCAAGCTTCCGGTTGATTACCTGCTGCTGCAGAATGGAAACACCGGAGTTAACAACCCAGTAAATACCTACGCCGACCGGGAAGAATACACAGAATACACCCGATATGATCGGCATGATCTTCATCATTCCTTCCATGCTTCCGGCAGGGGAATTGTCGTCCTTCTTCTTCTCTTCTCCGCTCTTCTGAACCTTCATCTGAAGCATGGACTGAATGTACTGCAGAACAGCCGCAAGAATCGGGATCAAAAGCATCGGGGTGAGCTTCCAGCCGGGCGGATCCAGAATGCTGTAGCCGCCGAACAGGCTGTTTACACGAAGAATATCTTCTTTGGCATCACTCTTGCCTACGGCAAATGACTTAAACTCGTCCGTCTGGCAAAGTGCGTTCCATTTGCTGTACTTCGGGTCTTCCTTCTTCTCACCGGTTACGGAATCCGTGGTATAGAAGACTTTTCCCTCCAGGAAATCCTCCCATGCGGTTGTTCCGAGTACCGACATCAGGTCGATTACGCGGTCCTCATCCCAGTTGGCTTCCTTCTTGGCCTTACGGTCACGAAGCGTAAGCTTCTCGGCCTCAAGGAACTGAAGTAAAGCTGCTGTCGCATCTTTCGATAACCGTTGTTCCTTGACGGTCTCAGGCTCGTTATCATCCGGATAATCAAAACTTCCCAGTTCTTCCATAAAATCCGAAGAAATCGGAGTATAAAGATCCTTTACCGGCTGAACGTATGCGGGAATCGAATAAATAACGCGATACAGGGCAAATACGACGAAAAGCATGATGATCAGCGGCAGACATCCGCCGAGAGGGCTTGTGCCGTACTTTCTGTATACGGCAGATGTTTCCTCCTGCATGCGGTACATAGCTTCCCGGTCGCTGCGGTCATAGCCTTTGTACTTTTCCTGAATGGCACGTAACTCCGGCTGCATCTTCGCGGAAAACTTTGCACTTCTCTGCTGCTTGATTGTCAGCGGAAGTGTGAGCATCTTAATCGCGATCGTAAATAAAACGATACATAAAGCGATATTCGGAATGCCCAGCCAGGCAACCAGCATATAAACCAGATTGAGGATCTTACCCATGATCCACGCAAGCGGTTTAAGAATACCGGAAACCTGCGTCAAAAATATAAAATTCATTAATGGTCCTCCTAATTAAGGCACGGGATCATATCCTCCCGTATGGAAGGGGTGACACCTTAAAATCCTGCGGACCGCAAGCCAGGTGCCTTTGATTGCTCCGTACTTTTCAATGGCTTCCATTGCATACTGGGAACAAGTGGGCGTGTAAATACAGGTGGACCTTCCCTTTAACGGGGACAGAAATTTACGATAAAAACGGATAAAAAGTATTAATATCTTCTTCATGGCATAATCCTTGAAATATGAGCTAAATGCAATACCGCTTCACTGATTTCACGGTATGTTCTGTCCTTCGCAGCTCCCCTTGCAATGACGACGACGTCCAACCCGGTGTTGATCCGATCGCCGTTTAAGCGTAAGCTTTCATAAATCAGCCTTTTGATCCGGTGTCTGACGACACTGTTTCCGATTTTCTTGCTTACGCTGATTCCTATTCTGTTGTAATTCAGATCATTGTTACGTATATACATAACAAGATACTTGTTCGCCTTGCTGCTTCCAAGACGATACACATCCGAAAATTCTCTTCCTTTCCGCAAGGAAATAATTTTCATCTTTAAGGCCTCCCTTCATCGGTTCCGCCTCAAATCAAAACAAGAAAAAAGGCTACATAAACTGCAGCCTAAGCGGAAATACTGTGTCTGCCCTTTGCTCTTCTGGCGGACAAAACCTTTCTTCCGTTTGCTG
>JAGADM010000106.1 GCA_017613595.1 Lachnospiraceae bacterium
AGTACGTTGTTGATCTGGTTCGGGAAATCGCTGCGGCCGGTTCCGACTACTGCTGCGCCTGCAGCCTTAGCTTCGTCGGGCATGATCTCGGGAGTCGGGTTAGCCATCGGGAAAAGGATCGGATCCTTTGCCATGCTCTTAACCATCTCAGGGGTTACACAGCCGGGAGCGGATACACCGATGAATACGTCAGCGCCCTTGATAACGTCCTCAAGGCTGCCCTTGCGCATCTGCTGGTTGGTCATCTCGGCGATGATCTCCTTCTCTGCGTTCAGACCGTCACGGCCCTTATAGATAGCGCCCTTACGGTCGCACATAACAACATCCTTAAGACCCATCGAGATGAGGAGCTTGATGATGGCGATACCTGCTGCGCCTGCACCGCTCGTTACAACGCGGATCTCATCGATCTTCTTATTAACAACCTTCAATGCGTTGAGCATTGCGGCAAGACATACGACTGCGGTACCGTGCTGGTCATCATGGAAGATCGGGATATCGCAGCACTCTTTGAGCTTTCTCTCGATTTCGAAACAACGGGGAGCGGAAATATCCTCAAGGTTTACGCCGCCGAAAGAACCTGCAAGAAGTCTAACGGTATTAACGATATCGTCAACCTCTTTGCTGCGGATGCAGAGCGGGATGGCGTCTACATCGCCGAAAGCCTTAAAGAGGGCGCATTTGCCTTCCATAACGGGCATGCCGGCTTCGGGACCGATATCGCCGAGACCGAGTACCGCGGTACCGTCGGTAACAACCGCTACCAGATTGGAACGGCGGGTAAGGTCGTAGCTCAGGTCTACGTTCTTCTGGATTTCAAGACAGGGCTGTGCAACACCGGGGGTGTATGCAAGAGACAGGTCCTCTTTCGTTTCCAGGGGAGCACGAACAACCATCTCTACCTTGCCTTTCCACTCATAATGCTTCTTCAGGGATTCTTCTGCGTAATTCATAGTATTTATCCTTTCTTTTAAGCAAGCATCTTGCTTTAGTTTACTTATTGATTGTGAATGAACCGTGTTCAAATCATGTTCTCGGGATGAAAAACACGGTCGAACTCATCCGCGCTCAAAAAACCGAGGCGGACACACGCTTCTTTTAAGGAGATATTCTCCTTGTAAGCGAGTTTCGCGGTCTTGGCGGCATTCTCATAACCGATGTACGGGTTGAGCGCCGTTACAAGCATCAGCGAATTATAAAGATTGTCATGCATCTTCTCGCGGTTCGCGGTGATGCCGGTCACGCAGTTCTTCTCGAAGGAAATCATCGCCTCACTGAGAAGTCTTACGGACTGCAGGAAATTATAAGCGATCACGGGCATGAACACATTCAGTTCGAAGTTGCCCTGGCTGGCCGCCATTCCGATCGCGGTGTCGTTTCCGATGACCTGTACGGCTACCATCGTAACGGCTTCGCACTGGGTCGGATTGACCTTACCCGGCATGATTGAGGACCCCGGCTCATTCTCGGGAATGCGGATCTCTCCGAGACCGTCTCTCGGTCCGCTCGCGAGCCACCGTACATCGTTCGCAATCTTTAAGAGATCGGCCGCGAGCGCCTTTACGGCACCGTGTACGGCTACCATTTCATCCTTTGAGGTGAGGGCGTGGAACTTATTCTCCGCGGTCACAAACGTCGTCCCAGCAATCCGGCTCACTTCCTTCGCAACCTCTTCGGCAAAGCCCTTCGGCGCGTTCAGTCCGGTTCCGACTGCCGTTCCGCCGAGCGCCAGTGTCTTCAACGCAGGCATCAGCATCTCAAGCATCGCGCGGTCGCGTTCGAGGCTCGTTCTCCAGCCGCTGATCTCCTGGGAAAATGCGATCGGCACCGCATCCTGCAGGTGTGTCCGTCCGCTCTTCACAATGCCTTCGTTCTCGGCTTCAAGCCTCTTGAACGTTGCGGTCAGCGTGTCGATTGCCGGGAACAGACGCGTCTCAATCTCGGTTACCGCCGCGATGTGCATCGCCGTCGGGAACGTGTCGTTACTCGACTGGGACATGTTGACGTCGTCGTTCGGATGAAGAATCTTCGCCCCGGCAATCTCGTTGCCGCGGTTGGCGATTACTTCGTTGACATTCATATTCGATTGTGTGCCGCTTCCGGTCTGCCATACGACAAGCGGAAAATGTCCCGCCAGCTTTCCGGCAAGGATCTCATCGCATGTCTTCGCGATGGCGTCGCATTTGCCTTCGGTCATGCGCGCGGGCTGCAGCGTCTTATTGGCTGCGGCCGCCGCTTTCTTCAATACGGCAAATGCCTGGATGATCTCGGCGGGCATCGTCTCAATCCCCGCTCCGATCAGGAAGTTTCTGCGGCTTCTCTCGGTCTGTGCGCCCCAGTAGCAATCCGCAGGTACCTGCATCTCGCCCATGGAGTCGTGTTCGATTCGGAATTCCATACTTCCTCCCGCCGCGCGGTAATCCGCATCGGCATGCACCGTTTTACAGGTGCCCTTAAACAATCAAAAGGAGGCGGCCGCGCCGTCTCCTCGCTGATACAGGGAAGCGTGACAGCGCACGCTTCCGATTATTCGAATCCATTAGGCGAGATCGATGTTGCGGATAACTTCTTTCAGGTTGTCCGCGCTCTTACGAAGGAGAGCAATCTCCTCGTCATTAAGAGGCGTCTCTACATTTCCTACAATACCGTTCTTGCCGACGATAGCAAGTGTCGAGAGACATACATCGTCGATGCCGTACTCGCCGTGCATCATGGTGGAAACCGTCATGGTCGTATCCATTCCGGAGATGATCGTACGAACGATAAATGCAACGGAAACGGCAATTGCGTAGTAGGTAGCACCCTTGCGGCTGATAACGATTCCGCCGGACTTCTTAACGTAGTCCTCAACCTCTTCGCGGTTCAGCTTCGGGAACTCCTTAACGGAATTGTGGATGCGCTCTTTATAGTCATCAATCGGAACGTTCGAGATGTTTGCAAGAGACCAGGTAACGAAAGAGGAATCACCGTGCTCACCGAATACATATGCATGAACATTGCTCTGGCTGATATCGTAAATCTCGGCAAGTCTTGCACGAAGACGGGAAGTGTCGAGAATCGTACCGGAACCGATGATCTGATTCTCCGGAATGCCGGAGAACTTGTGGAATGCATAGGTCATTACGTCAACAGGATTGCTTACGATGATGTATACGGCCTTCGGCGCGTACTTCGTGATCTTGGAAGCAATATCCTTCATGATGTTTACATTGGTCTGAGCAAGCTCAAGTCTGGACTGGCCTGCGCGTCTCGGAATACCGGACGTGATGATAACGATGTCGGAATCCTTAGCGTCCGCATAGTCACCTGCGATGATGGACATGGAACCGAAGAACGGGCTTCCCTGAAGGATATCCATTGCTTCGCCCTTGGCCTTCTCCTCATTTACATCGATCAGAACGATGTCCGAAGAAGTACCGGTAGTTGCCAACGTAAATGCGATTGTCGAGCCGACGCTTCCTGCGCCGATGATGGTTACTTTCATAGTCTACTCCTAGATGCTTGATACAGTGTCTGTGTGTGAGTGAACGGCTGTCCTTTTTATGGGAAGGGTCCAGCCAAAAAAATTATACCAAATCGCATTTTTCGATGCAATCTTGCAAAATGACAAAAAATGGCTCGTATTCCAGTGTGTAATTATTCATTTTCACTATTTTTTCACAAATGCAAAAAAACAGTTGACAGCCCATTCCGGTCTCTGCCCCATTACGGGCACTGTATTATCTTACAGATAATCGTCATCGGAGTCTTCTCTGACGCTTCTCCGGGCCTCGGCCTTCCGCTCGCGTTCGGCACGCTCCATACGCATTGCGCGCATCTTCGCGCGGCGCAGCTTCTCCTTGCGCTGACGCTGTGTCACGATCAGCCGGATGATCATATATGCTACGATCAGGACAAATACGATCGCTACGAGAATCTTCCACAGCTTGCCGCCCTTGTTGGCCTCGGCTTCGATGGCTTCGGTACGCTCCTGCGCCTTCTTCATCTCGTCCTGCTTCTTCTCTTCGGCTTTGCGCTCCTCTTCCTCACGGGCAAGACGCTCCTGCTCCTCGCGTTCAAGGCGCTCGCGCTCTTCACGCTCCAGGCGTTCCTGCTCCTCGCGGGCAAGGCGTTCCTGCTCTTCCTTCTCGCCGTAGGAAACAAGGTTTTCAAACATGTGTCCCGTTCCGGTATCGGCTCCGACCTTGGTCATCGCGAGACCGAACGCGGCACAGTCGTATTCATAATCATCCGAAACCTTGAAGCTCGTCCACTGCTGCGTAACATGCTTCTTGTACGCGGATTTCAGAACGTCGAGAAGCGTACGTCCTCCGAACTCTTCTCTCGCGGAACGGAGGTCAAGACGGATCTTGTTCTCGGACCAGAGATGGATGTACATCTTCTGTACTTCCCATGTACCGTACTTCTCAACGGATTCCGGACGGAAATTCGGATCGGCGGCATTGTAAACCGCGTCATTTACCGCATTATAGAGAAGGATGTGGCCGCCGTGTCCGTATTCGCCGTTCTTGTCATGCGTTACGACGATGAGCGGCTTGAAGCGGCGTACGTTCTCCGTAGTGCTCGTCAGGACTTTTTCGTAATCGTAAATCTTAAGCGCTGCCTGAAGGTTGGCAGCGTATTTGTCGATATAATCCATGTTGACGGGATAGGTGTGAAGACCCATCTCCCACAGGCCGTCGAGTTTCTCGTGCTCACGGCGCTTGTCGGTCGTCCAGAACTCGCACAGATATACAACCTGCACGCGGTATTTCTCAACGCCCGCGTAAAGGGCGATCACGCCGCCGAGGAACAGTACTTCATCGTCCGCGTGGGTGGAAAATACAAGGATGTCGGCTTCCTTCAACGGAGGCTCCCAAACCTGAACGTTAGCGGGAAGAACGCCCTCGGTATAAGCATATACGTCGCTCAGGCTGACCTTATCCGAAACCGTGATCGTACATTCCTTAACGGGTGTGTCAAATGCGACATAATCATGAAGGAAACCGTTCGTGCCGCAGGTCATCTCCTGCTCACCGTATTCCACTTTGTAGGTAACGACGGGGCTTCCCCAGATCAGGTAGATACCGCCCATCTCCGTTTCGGAGGAGATCGTAATACGGTCGCCCGAGGAATAGGAAACCATCGTACTGATATTCTTATCCAGAAGATTTCCGGAACCGCTTCCGTTGCTGTTCTTTACGGTAACCTTTACCGCCTCAGCCGGAGTCTTTACTTCGGTCTTATTGTCGTCCGGATTCGGGGTATTGCTCTGATTATTGTCATTATTATCGGAATTAATAGGTTCTACACTTGTAGAAGGAGTGCCGTCCTCATTGAGGCGGTTGGCGTTGCCTGCCGTATTCTCAATCTTAACCGTGTAGCTGAGGGAACCGAGGTAGTTGCCGTTCTCGTCAAAATCCTCATCGGATGTATAGATATAAGCGGTAACCGTCATCGGGCTGTAAACTTTGTCAATCTGCTCGCCTGCGGTAAACTTCAGCGAGGAAAGGATCGTATTCGCGTTATTGTCCTCGGGAACGAGGTGGTAGTACCATTTTCCTCTCTCCTGATGAATATCATCATAGAGATAGTTCTCGATGTAGGCGCTGTAATCGGTCTCGTCGCCGGCTTTCATGAGCATACGGTCGATCTTCAGGCCGTCGGTTGTCTCAAACTGCACGCGGTAGCAGATCTTACACTGCTCGTTATTCGAGAACTTATTCCACTCGTCTCTCCAGAGGTCCTGGAAATAGCGGTCGTTGTTCGGAATCTCCTGCTTCGTCGAAGCGATACACTCGAAACTCGTGATATCCTTTCCCTTAACCCACTCCGAGGAATAGGTCTCGTCGTATTTTCTGCGAAGCTTCTCGGTCTTGATGTTCTTATAAAGAGACATCTCCGTTACGCCTACCGCCGGTCTCGGCGTAGGTGTGGGTGAAGGCGTAGGGGATGGGCTCGGCGTCGGTGTGTTGGTGGGTGCCTCCGTCGGAGCCGGTGTGTCCGTTACGGTAAGGGTCGGCTCGATATCCGGGTTCTTCTTTCCGCATCCTGACAGCATGCATGCTACCAGTCCGATTGCCGCTATTCTTAATGCTGTTTTTCTGAATTTCATATTAAATCGCTCCTTCAACTCCATACGAACTCAATTGTATCATAGCACAATCCACGCGTGTTGACAAGAAAGAGAAAAACGCCTGTCCGTTATGCAAGAAGAACTGCCGCCGTTTCCGGGAGCGGGACTGTTTGAAGACATAGAAAACCGCCGCATCGGTTTCCCGATACGGCGGCTTCTCACAAAAAAGGATTCATGAAAAATATCATTCGCCTTCTGCCGGCGCTGTCCCCGTTTCCTTCTGGAACTTTGCTTCGCATGTCTTACATACTTCTGTGCAGCCATGCTCGATAGCAATATCTACAATATTCTTGTTCTCTTCCGATGCAGCATCCTTACAGGAGAACTTCGTGCGATCCTTGATATGCTGGCAATCCTCATAGAGATGGAACTTCGTTCCGGTGGAAGTGATATATACATCGCCCTCAGGAAGAGCGCTGTCGGAGTAGGTTCCTTCCATTGCAGCCTTCTCTTCTGCGGAAATCGGGTTCCAGTCATGTCCGAAGAGCAATGCGATACCAAGTGCAACTGCGCCGACAATTCCGACAACCGTCTTGGTCGTCTTGTCCGCATTTTTATTCGTAAGAGTAAGAATAATAAGCGGCAGGAAAGCGGCAGCGGCAACGATCATGCCCATGTTGTTCCAGAGCCAGAACTTAACCTTGTTCTTCTCGGAAGCGGGATCGATCAGGTTCGCGGACTTCCAAAGCAGCGAGCCGCAGATTACGCAGATCAGATCAAGCACGATAGCGCCGATGATAAACCACAGATGATAGTTAAGGTTGAAGATGATCTTGTTGCCGACCATCAGGATTGCAACAACCTCGAAAGCGATTGCAAGGATCCAAAGGATAACCGCACCGATTCTCTTGGGTGTCGCGCTGCCTGTTGCCTTAGCGGCAGGCACATTAGATCCGCCGGCAGTCGTCGTAGTCTTTCTCTTTCTGGTCGACTCGGTCACGGAAACTGTTTTCTTCTCAGCCATTTTTCATACACTCCTTCATCTCTTAATTCGAAAACACTGACGGAAAATCCGCCATATCGTTGTTCACAGAACCATTATATACTATATTTATTGCTTTTTCAACGAAAAAGAATAGATTTTATTGACTTTTTTACGGTTTGCGCCGATAATAGAATCAGTTCATTAAAAACTTACAAAGGAGTTGATTTTTATGGATTTATCCGCATTGATTTCGGGTCTTATCACCGAGAATACCGTTAAAGAAGTCAGCAAGAAGTCCGGTGCTTCCAAAAAGGATGTTTCGAGCGTTCTTACAACCGCTCTGCCGCTTCTTCTTTCCAATAACAATACGACCGCTCAGCAGGTATCCGAGCAAAGCGGCGTAAGCCAGAATACGACTTCCAATGTTCTTTCCGCAGCCGCTCCCCTGCTGCTCGGCTCCCTCGGCCAGGGACAGAGCAGCCAGCAGTCCTCCGCGGCAACCAACGTTGCGCTTCTCGGCGCACTGCTCGGCAAAGTGGATCTCGGCAAGCTGACCTCCGGTCTGATGGGCCTCGTTTCCACCAACACCGCAACCACGGCTAAGGAAGAAGAGAAACCCGCCTCCACTACCTCCGGCAAGAAAAAGACCGGTGCCAAGAAGACGGACGGCAAGAAGACCGAAGCCAAGAAGACCGACAGCAAGAAGAAGACCGGCACCACGACCGGCAAGAAGACTTCTTCCAAAAAGAAGACCGA
The DNA here is from genome assembly GCA_017613595.1 of Lachnospiraceae bacterium. Next base: position 7,797 of record JAGADM010000106.1, read on the forward strand.
AGAAAAGGCGGAAGCCAAGAAGGAATCCAGTCCTCTTGATGCCGTTACCGGACTTCTGAGCGGTCTTTTGAAGAACAAATAATATAACCGGGACACAACACGAAGGCTGCCGTAATCGTCTCCATCCATGACGACATCGGCAGCCTTTTTATGTCTCTGTTACCGGGATATCCGACCTGTGTGTTTCAGTACGGACGCCTCAACTCAGGCGCCCTCACGGCTTCGGCGGTGTAATCGGTCTTCGGGTTATACGCGAGAAGCACATCGGGCGCAGCCGGATTAAAAGTAAGAAGCAGTTTCTCATGATACGCTCGGATATTTTCCGACTGCAGCTCGGCTTCATTGGCCTCGGTCCGCATCCGGTCCGTGATCGCGAACATCAGTGTTGCTGTATTTTCCACATAATTCTGAATCCGTTTCAGACGGAGGACGGCCTCTTCCACTCTCGTGACGGCACCGGACGAAATATAACTGATTTCGGCAGCAATGCCGTTCATTCCCGCCAGCAGCTGGTCCTGTGAGAACCACTCCGCATAGATGGATTTGCGCATGGCCTCCAAAAAGCGTTTCATTGCTCTGTCAAGAAGCACGCTGCAACCTACGGGTCCCTTGACCCAGTACTGCGCGTGAAAGGCGATGGCGCTGACGCCGAAGGTGCGGGACATGAGTTCTCCGATGTGTTTTTCCAGGTTCTCTTCGAGGTTCGTACACTCTTTGATGACAAAGCTGCCGGAACGGATCAGCTTGTCGAGGTTCTGAAATTTGCGTTCCGCGTCCTTGCATTCGCCTCTTGACTGCCGTACCCGGATGCCGAGCGGCGTTTCCGTATCGGCCGCGGCAAAGATTGTTTTTACAAGAATATCGTGGTAATCCGTGTACACGTTCTTCATCTCACGGATCTTCTCGGAGCATTTCCGCGCTTCATTGAGGACATTGTCGTACTCGATTCCCGCATTGTAATAGTTGCGGGCCGCCTGCTCCTCTTCCATGATCTCCCTCGGAAGCTCATTGCGGCTCTTCTTGGCGCGCGGTCCGATTCCTCTCGCCTTTTTCACGGCGTCGGCTCGTTCCTGCGCTTCCTTGCGGAGCCGTTCGGCCAGTACCGGCTGATTCGCCTCCAGCTCATTCAGGCGGCTCAGACACTGCTGCTCCCGCATCACAAGCTGCTCGTAAAGAGTGACATTTTTACGCGCCGTAATGAGGGCGCTGTTATCAAAAACCATCCTTCGATATTCCTCCGAAAAATGTGTAAATTTACTGTTGACAAATCGGAATTCATCGTGTATATTAATCCTTGCGTCACGGATGACGCGCCAACAGAATATGCACGAGTGGCTCAGTGGTGGAGTATCGCCTTGCCAAGGCGAGGGTCGCGGGTTCGAATCCCGTCTCGTGCTCTTGTAAGCCGGAAAGCAATTCGCTTTCCGGTTTTTTTATGTCCTGCGGAAGGTACCGTCCGAGGTTCCGTCCCGCCGGACCTCAGCCGGCTTCGGGCGACTGTCACGTCGAGCCCCGCAGGTCGCGCCTTCTCGCAAACATCTGCAGCCCGTGCGGACTGCAGACTGCGGTTTGTGTTACATTTTCCCGAGCGCGTGCTTCGCGGCGATCATGCCGAACGTGTAGCAGCGTCCGAGCGACAGGCCGGTCTGGTGGAACGGATAATCCGCGCCGCCGTAGAACGGGCCGCCAAGGTTTCCGACACAGTACAGCCCGGGGATCACATTGCCCTCTTCCGTAAGCGCCTGGCCGTTCTCGTTGATCACGACGCCCGACACACCGGCCGAAACACGGATGTGCTTGCGCGCGCCCCAGAACGGAGCCTTTTCAATCTTATACATGTACTTCGCGGGCTTACCGAAATCGTCGTCGCAGCCCTTCTCGCAAAGCTCGTTGTAGCGGTCGATCGAAGCCTTCATGTTCTCATACGGGATATCCAGTTCCTTCGCGAGCTGCTCGAGCGTATCGCAGCAGTGCAGGTCGATCAGGTTCTTGAATACGCCCTTCGGGTCCTCCACCGCGCCGGGGATGAACTTCTGCATCACGACGGGCGGGATCATGCCCTCCAAAAAGCTGTCCGCGGGACGGTTCACGTAATCGCTGTCGTAAATCGAACAGTACCATCCTTTGGATCCCTTTTCACGATGCTCGGGATCGAGCATGGAGCCTTTATAGGCGGGCTGGTATTTGAGCAGGTTGCCCATGTAGACAAATCCGGTATACTCGTTCGTAAACCGCTCGCCGTTCATATTAAGGTAAAGGAACGGTTCTTCCCACATCAGCGCGGAATCGAAGTCGTGCATCATCTTCGTGTGTCCCTGCGGCTCCATGTGCGCGCCTGCGCTGATCGCCAGCACGTGGCCGTCGCCGGTCTTGCCGTTCTGCTTTTTATCAAACTCCGCGATATCCGGACACCAGCGCTCTACCATCGCCGTGTTGTTCGTATAATCGCCGGTCGCGAGAATAACAGCCTTCGATGCCTTAAAAAGGATGTATTCGCCGGCGGCGTTCTTTCCGATAACGCCCGACACGCGGCCGTCCTCCGTGATCAGCTTCACGGCGGGAGTCGAAAAATACGTATCGAGATTGTCGTGTTCCTTCTTTATATTGTCCACGATCTTACGAAGCGCGTTACCGACGTTCAATGGCTTCGGGCCGACCCACGGCGCCCAGAAATAGCAGTGGTCGTCGCCGTATTCGTAAGTATTGCCGCGTTCTCTCCACGTACCGGTGAAATCACCGCTCGTGCAGCGGAACGCGCACAGTTTGTCGCCGTCATTCATCAGTTTCGCGCAGTCCGTATTGCTGTCAACCTTGCTGCCGTCACCGTATTCGGTCTCCTTCGTAAGACCGGCGCGGTTCCAGAACCAGATCATCGCCTCTTCGGAATGCTCCGCGTAAGCACGCAGCTGCTTCACATCAGCTCTCCAGTCGCAGAGGCTGTTCGTATGGTGAATCCATTTCGCGATGCCCGCCTCGGTCGAACGCGATTTGATGATTGCAGAACCGCAGTTGCCCTGCGATACCACGGTCGCTTCCTTCTGTAAAAGCGCAACCTTTGCCCCGAGCTCGGCCGCCCAGCCGGCTGCCGGAACGCCTGCCGCACCCGCGCCCACGACTACGATGTCGTAAGTAAGCACCTGTGACGGCGTGATCTCCCCGAGCTCACATCCGGAAGCCGCGACCTCCCGCTCCGTGAGCCCCGAAGGGACTGTCTGACTGAAATCCTCTGTCTTCATGCTTTCTCTCCTCGCTTCCCTCATAACTTTTCTTCGGATAAACCATCCCTTATTTACCCGACATTTTCCGAAAAAACCGTTTTCTTTTTCTTCGGTTTCATGTATAATGGAACTATCAAAAAATATAAAGGAGGATACTCCTATGGGACCTTTTCTTACCTGGGTTATCAAAATCCTTATTTACGCAGTCTGCGGCGCTGTCGCAGGTGCATTGATGGGCAACAAGAAAGGCGGCTGGCTCCGTAACATTATCGTGGGCTTTTTAGGCGCTGTTGTCGGCGGTTTCCTCGCTGCTCTCCTTCCTATCCCGGGAGCCGGAAACTGGATTGTTTCCATCATTATTTCCATCGGCGGAGCATGCCTCGTACTGTGGCTTTGCAAGAAGTTCTTCTAATCGCCGCATCTTAACTGAAAAACGGAAAGCAGGCTTTCGGGCCTGCTTTTTGCTGTTTTATAACGGTTCGTCGCTCTTTAATCGTCTCGCGCCCGAGAGTCTCGCCATCGCACGCGCCATCGACGCGCTTGAGAGGTTGTACTCGATCAGGCTCTGTTTCTGCTGCAGCTGCTCCCTCGCGATCTCGAGTTCGCGCTGCGCAGCCCGGATATCGATCTCGTCCGGTCTCTCCGCGGAAAATGCAAGGATGTCCACGCGGTTATTCTCAACGTTCATCATGCCGTCGCTCACGATTACCTCGTGCTCGGTTCCGTCCGGAAGGCGGAACCGTACGAGGCCGTTCTCCACGACCGTCGCCATCGGCTGATGATGCGCCATAACCCCGAGGCTTCCGTCTACGCCCGGAAAGGACAGATAGACACACTCCCCCTCAAAAAACACGCGGTCACAGGCTGTGATTTTCAGATAAAACGAATTCATTGCGTCCTCATTTGCCGTTGTTCATGCTCTCCGCTTTCTTCTTCACGTCGTCAATCGTGCCGACATTGAAGAAAGCCGCCTCGGGATACTCGTCCATCTCGCCGGAAAGGATTGCCTTGAAGCCGCGGATCGTTTCCGAAAGCGGTACGAATACGCCGGGCACGCCGGTAAAGTTCTCCGCTACGTGGAACGGCTGCGAAAGGAATCTCTGCGCCTTTCTCGCGCGGTACACAAGCTGCTTGTCCTCTTCCGCCAGCTCGTCCATACCGAGGATGGCGATGATGTCCTGCAGTTCGTTGTAGCGCTGCAGCATCTCCTGCACCTTACGGGCAACGCTGTAATGCTCCTCGCCGACGATGTCGCCCTCAAGGATACGCGAACCCGACGCAAGCGGGTCAACGGCCGGGTAGATACCCTGCTCAACGATCTTACGGGACAATACGGTCGTCGCGTCAAGGTGCGAGAAGGTCGTTGCCGGCGCAGGGTCGGTCAGGTCGTCCGCGGGCACATAAACCGCCTGTACGGACGTAACCGAGCCGCTCTTCGTCGAAGCGATACGCTCCTGCAGCTCGCCGAGATCGGTGGCAAGCGTCGGCTGGTAACCGACTGCCGAAGGCATGCGCCCGAGGAGTGCCGAAACCTCCGAACCTGCCTGTACAAAACGGAAAATGTTATCGATAAAAAGAAGTACGTCGCGGTTCATCTCGTCACGGAAGTATTCCGCCATCGTAAGGCCGGTCTCCGCGACACGCATGCGGACGCCGGGGGACTCGTTCATCTGTCCGAATACGAGTGCCGTCTTCGAAAGAACGCCCGACTCCTTCATCTCGGTCCAGAGATCGTTACCCTCACGGGAACGCTCGCCGACACCGGTGAAGATCGAGTATCCGCCGTACTGTGTTGCTATGTTATGAATCAGTTCCTGAATAAGTACGGTCTTACCTACGCCGGCACCGCCGAACAGGCCGATCTTGCCGCCCTTCGCGTAAGGCGCGAGCAGGTCGATGACTTTGATACCGGTCTCAAGCACTTCCGCCACGGGGCTCTGCTCCTCAAGACTCGGAGGCTCGCGGTGAATGCTTCTGCGCTCGCCGTCCGCGGGGAATTCCTCACCGCCGTCAAGCGGCTCGCCGAGCGCGTTAAAGACGCGTCCGAGAATGCCTTCGCCGACCGGAACCATAAGTCCCGCTCCGGTTGCCGTTACAACCGCATCACGATAAAGCCCTTCACTCGGTCCGAGGGTGATACATCTGACCAGATTGTCTCCGATATGCTGCGCGGTCTCTAACATCAGCTTCTTTCCGTCAAATTCGACGTACAGCGCCTCCTTCAGAAAAGGCAGATTCCCTTCCGGAAATACCACGTCCACAACAGGTCCCGAGACCTGTACAATATAGCCGGTCCGATTCATGATAGCACCTTATCCTTACTTCTTATTCTTCTCTTTCTTGCGGCGCAGCGCCTTCGCTCCGCCGATAACTTCCGTAATCTCCTGCGTGATCGCCGCCTGACGGGTCCTGTTGTACTCCACCGAGAGACCGGTTAACATCTTGTCGCCGTTATCGGTCGCGGTCTGCATCGCCAGCATCCGGGCGCTCTCCTCGGAGGCAAAGCTCTCCGTTAACGCGCCGTACAGATAACCGGTGACATAGTTCTTCGTCAGGTATCCGAGCACCTGCTCCGGGGAAGGATAGATCAGGTAGTCGCCGTCCTTCGCCATATCTCCTTTGGCCTTCATCGAGGCACGCAGGAACGCGCTCGTACGAAGCGGCAGCAGCTGCTCCTTCACGACTTCCTCAGTCAGCGTATTTACCATACGCGTATATATGATATAGATCTCGTCGAGTTCTTCGCGGTCATAAAGGTCCATCAGATACTCGGTCATGACACGCGCGCGGTGGATCGACGGATCGTATGCCGTCGCGTGAAAATCGTCCGCGATGTGTTCCTCCATATCGTGAAACGCGTGGCGTCCGTACTCTCCGACGAAGAAAAGCCGGAAGTCCTCCGCGCCCGAAATCTCTTCGCGCGCCATCTTCAGGATGTTGTTGTTATACGCGCCGGCCATGCCTTTGTCGCCGGTCACGATAATGAAGCCCTTCTTCTTGACGGTTTCCTTTTCATCCTTCGGACGGTTATCGAAATAGAGATGGCGGATCTCCGGAAAATGAAGAAGGATGTCCGCAATCTGCCGTTTCAGCCCGTCAAAATACGGCGCCGTTTCGGCCAGCTTGTTCTTCGCCTTCTGCACCTTCATCGAGGAGACCATGTACATCGCCTTCGTGATCTTCATCGTGTCACGGATGCTCTTTATTCGGTTTTGGATTTCTCTAGCCTGCGCCATTCAAAATACTCCCCGACAGCCTTCTCTAAGCTGTCCCGAAGATCGTCGGGCAACTTGCCGCCCGATTCCAACAGATTCAGCATGTCTCCGTGCTTCTGGTCCATGTATTCGAGTAATCCCTCGCGGTAATCGCGCACCTCTTTCACGGGAATCTCCGCGAACAGATGCTTGCTTGCCGCGATCAGCAGAACGATCTGCTGCGGGATCGTAAACGAGTGCTGTAGCGGCTGCTTCAGAAGTTCCATCAGGGAACTGCCGTGGCGCAGCTGCTTCTTCGTATTTTCATCGAGATCCGAGGAGAACTGCGTGAATACTTCCATCTCGCGGTACTGCGCGAGGTCGATACGGATCGTGCCTGCCGCGCGCTTCATCGCCTTTGTCTGCGCCGCACCGCCGACACGCGATACGGAGAGACCGACGTTGACGGCCGGACGGCGTCCCGCGCGGAACAGCTCGCTCTCGAGGAAAATCTGACCGTCCGTGATGGAGATCACGTTGGTCGGAATATACGCGGACACATCGCCCGCCTGGGTTTCAATAATCGGTAATGCCGTAATGGAACCGCCGCCGAGCTCGTCACTGAGTCTCGCGGACCGCTCCAGAAGGCGGGAATGCAGATAGAATACGTCGCCGGGGTATGCTTCGCGTCCCGGGGAACGCTCCAGAAGGAGCGAAATCGCGCGGTACGCAACCGCGTGCTTCGAAAGGTCATCGTATACGATCAGGACGTCCTTTCCCTTATGCATAAAATACTCCGCGAGCGCGGTTCCCGAATACGGCGCCGCGTACTGCAGCGGAGCCGGGTCGGATGCCGTAGAGGCAACCACGCACGTATAGTCGAGCGCGTCGTATTTGCGTAATACATTGGTTAACTGCGCAATCGAAGAAGCCTTCTGGCCGATTGCGACGTAGATGCAGATCACGTCCTTGCCCTTCTGGTTCAGGATCGTGTCGATCGCGATGGATGTCTTACCCGTCTGGCGGTCGCCGATGATCAGCTCACGCTGGCCGCGGCCGATCGGGAACATCGAATCGATAGCGAGAATACCCGTTTCCAGAGGCTTGTTTACGGACTGTCTCTCCCGAATGGAAGGGGCAGGCCGCTCGATCGGACGGAAGTCCTCCTGCGCGATCTCCTCTTCGCCGTCAAGCGGATTGCCGAGCGCGTCCACAACTCTTCCGAGGTAGCCGTCACCGACCGCGATGCCGGCCATCTTGCCGGTACGCGCCACATGGTCACCCGCGCGGATGCCGGTGTCGCGTCCGAACAGTACGGCACACACCTCATCCTCCCGGATGTCAAGGATCATTCCTTTCACGCCGTTGCCGAACACAACAATCTCACCGTAGCGGACATGCTCGATGCCCTCGATGAAAGCGATGCCGTCGCCGACACGGGTAACGTTGCCGACTTCGCGGGCCGTCGCCTCGAGGCGGTACTCGTCGATGTTGGCGCGAAGACCCGACAGAACGTCCTTCTGCTTGCGGCCCTCCCGCGCGCTGTCGCCGAGACGCTGCGAAAGCTTCTCGCGGAACTGTTCGATACGGCCCCGTTCGCTCCAGTCATATTCCTTTGTCCCGAAACGCAGAATAAAGCCGCTTCCGAGCGACTCATCCCTTCGTACTTCAATTGTAACCGTCTCCTCGCCGCTCTGCCTGCGGACGAACTCCGTAAAGCCCGCAAGCTGCGCATCGGTAGGCGGGAATACACATATCAGTGTTGCCGTCATTTCCGTACCTTCCCGGACCGTTTATTCGGTTTCGCCTTCCTCTTTAACAGGCTCCGAAACCGCTTCGTCCTTCGCCACTTCGTTCAAAAACTGCTCATACAGGGCATCTTCGTAACCGGCGCCGCGCCGCTCCCCGACGTTCTTCTCGGTAGCGATCGCGATCATGTCGGCAATCTCCTGCTCTGCATCGGCCACGATCCTTGCCTTGCTGCGGGCGGCGTCCTCCGTCGCATCCGCCTCAATCCGTTTCGCGGTCGAACGGGCGTTATTGACGATTTTCTTATATTCCTCGTCCGCCTGCTTACGCGCTTTGGCGATGATCTGTCTCCGTTCCTCTTCCGTATCGGAAAGAACCTTTTCGTAGCGGGCCTTCACAGCCTCCGCCTCAGCGGTCTTGGCTTTCGCGAGCGCGTTCTCGCGGTCCGCCTCCGCCTGTCTTGCCTCAAGAATCTTGCGTACGGGCTTGAACAGAAAATACCACATCGCACCCACCAGGATCAGCAGGTTGATCACGGTAAATAACAAATTCCAGTCAAGTTTCAGCATCGTATTTCACCTTTCCGTATGCCGTGATAACCTACCTATTTCAGCATGATAATGATCAGGAACGCAATAACGAAGCCGTAGATGGCCGTTGCCTCCGCAAGTGCGCAGCCGAGGATCAGCGCCTTGTTGATCTTGCCGTCCGCTTCGGGCTGTCTGGCAATGGCTTCCGCTGCCTTACCGGTTGCGATACCGATACCGATACCTGCGCCGAGCGCGGACAGAACGGCAATACCCGCTCCGATTGCAATAAGAGTTGTGTTCATGATTCGTTCCTCCTAAATTGGTTTATTCTATCTCTTCCCGGATATAAAGACTTGTTAAGAATACAAATACATACGCCTGCAGCAGTCCGTCGAACAGGTCAAAGTACAGACAGAATACGGCGGGCAGCAGAATGTTATGGGTGATCGTCTTGATGAGTTCCATGATGACAAATGCGCCGACGACGTTACCGAACAGACGCATGCACAGCGACAGCGGCCGCGTGAACACTTCAAGAATGTTGATCGGCGTTACGACGGCGATCGGCTCGGTGAACTTGTGAAGCCATTTGCGAACGCCGAGATAATAGATGCCGGCGGCCTCCACCAGAACGATGCTCATCAGCGCGAGCGCGGCGGTAACATTCAGATCCTTGGTCGGCGCCTTGAACCCGAAGATGCCGATGATATTCGCGAGCCCGACATACAGCATGACGGTGCAGAGATACGGTACGAACGCCCTGCCTTTCTCTCCGACCATGCCTTCCACCAGGCCGCTCAGCTTGGTTACGATCCACTCCGCGAGAGCCTGCCGCTTTGAAATATTATGCAGTGTCATGTTGCGGGTGAGAAGAATCGCGCACAGTATTAAAACCGCCATGATGATCCACGTCACCACGACCGATTCGGAAACCGGAATGCCGCCGAATATCGGAATCCGGAAGACTTCTTTCACTTCCAGTTCTTCATTGATTATTTCGGAAAGCTGATCCACTGCGTCATCATCTCCTTCCCTCGGGGTTATCAGAAAGATTATATCACATTTTCCGCTGTAAAAACAGCGGAAAATGCGCAAACATAGTATTTTTATTCAGCCCTTTTCATGTCCGTTCCTGCGGAACTTCTGACATGACATTCTTCTACTTCTGCCAGAGTCTCCGGAGCGAATCCTGCAGCTCGTCCGGCAGGCGGCGGCCGCTTAAAACGGCCTTGCGGTCGGGCGTTTCCTTTTCGTTCTGAAAGCCGGTCGTCACATAGACATCATCCTTATAAAGGAACAGTTCTCCGCAGGCACGGTACCACATATGGTCTTCGGAAAATGCGAAGATTTCTCTCCGTCCGTCGAAATCCTCGGTAACCGCCTTGTCCGTAATCTTCACGGGCTCTTCGCCTTCGGCGGCGGTTTCCCGGATGATCTCATAGACTTCTTCCTTAAGAATGGTGAAGCTTCCGGTATCCTTCAGCCCGCTGACGGCACCGTGCACAGGGTAATTCGAAAGGTCGTCTAACTTTGCCTTCTCGGCCTCGGCGATTTCCTTCTTCGCATAGATGCGGCCGACCGAATCGACCAGGTAATTGCCTGCCGTATCGTCTTTTACATGATACAGTACGGCGATGGTCATGATGCCGCCCGAAACGATCGCGCCCGCGCGCTCGCCCCGCTGCGTCTTTAAGACATCCACGATACCCGAGCCGACATAGGCTTTCGTATCAACATCGTTGATGAGCCGGTAATGTACGTCCTTGAGCACCACTTCCTCGCGGCCGTCGACGTATTTGGCCTTTTCCGTGCCCCAGTTCGGACGCATCATGAAAAAGAGAAACAGTCCCCCGAAGATGAGAAACGTTCCGAGAACAATCAGCGGATAATATTTTCTGACAAAGTAAAATACCAACTTGCTTCCCCCCCTGTGTTATAAAGCGCGTCATGTTCTGCCGGGTTAACGGCAGCATGCTCCTTCAAAGCTGCCGGGCGGCTTCGGCGAAACTCTTTCCTACCGGAACCAGCGGCAGGCCGCCCCGCACGGAAGCGTCAGCCCCGTACTCGTAACCGGCAGGCCGATCTCGTCGCCCTGCACCGTACCGCCGAAACGCGGCGTAAGGATAAGTCCCGCGATGTAAGCCATCATCGCAGGCTGCAGTCCGGTTGTATAGGAATTGATCAGAAAGAACAGCGGATCGTCGCTCAGAACATCCGCGCAGAGTTTTACAAGATCATAGATGGCGTCTTCGATCTTCCACACTTCGTCGTTCGGTCCGCGCCCGTAGGACGGCGGGTCCATGATCACGGCGTCATAGCGGTTTCCGCGGCGGATCTCGCGCTCGACGAATTTGCGGCAGTCATCGACAATATAACGGATCGGCGCTTCGGCAAGGCCGGATGCGGTGGCATTCTCCTTGGCCCAGTGCACCATTCCCTTGGAAGCGTCCACGTGGGTTACCTGCGCGCCGGCTGCGGCCGCGGCAAGTGTGGCGCCTCCCGTATAGGCGAACAGATTCAGAACCTTTACAGGCTCGCCGGGCTTCTCTTCCCGTCTCTTTTTAATGAGTTCCGAGAACCAGTCCCAGTTGGCCGCCTGCTCAGGGAACAGACCGGTGTGTTTAAAGCTGAACGGCTGCAGATGGAACCTAAGACTCTTATAGGAAATCTCCCACTCCTTCGGAAGGTTGAAGAACTCCCACTCACCGCCTCCTTTGGCGCTGCGGTGATAGTGCGCGTTGGGCTTCTTCCAGCCGTAATGCTTCCGTTCGGTGTTCCACAATACCTGCGGATCCGGACGGATCAGAAGAAAGTCGCCCCACCGTTCGAGCTTCTCCTTTCCGGAAGTATCGATTACCTCATAATCTTTCCAGCCGTCTGCTATCCACATGTTGCGTCGTCCTCTTCTTCATTCGGGCATTCTTTCAGAATGCCGCGGGTCTGCGACAGGGCATCCGTCAAGGAATACCGCGGTCTTATCAAATTATATACCATCTTTGAGAAATGAACAAGCGTAAATATTTTTTACCTTTTTCTACTTGACGAACCGCGCCAAATATAATAAAATGGTAACAGTCGGGTAACCGAAAATAATAGAATTTGTTTGGAGGATGAAAGAATATGGGTATCTTATCCAGATTCAAGGACATCATGTCCGCTAATATCAACGCTCTTCTTGATAAAGTAGAAGATCCTGAGAAGATGATCGATCAGTGTCTGCGCAACATGAACGACGACCTCGTTAAGGTAAAGCAGGAAACCGCTTCCGTTATGGCTCAGGAGAAGGCTTGCAAGCGTCAGCTTGACCAGTGCCAGAACGACATTGATAAGATGCAGAGCTACGCCGTTAAGGCTTTGACCGCAGGCAACGAGGACGATGCGAGAAGATTCCTTGCTGAGAAGGCAAGATTCACCGCTAAGCTCACCGACCTTCAGGCAAACTACGCGGTTGCTCATGACAACTCCCAGAAGATGAGAGACATGCATGACAAGCTTACGATGGACATCAAGGAACTTGAGACCCGTAAGGAAACCATTAAGGGTAAGCTTGCCGTAGCAAAGGCGCAGGAGAAGATCAACAAGATGACCTCCAGCGTATCGAGC